>VFKF01000386.1 GCA_009885705.1 Nitrospira sp.
ACACGGCCATGACCGGTTACCAGGAAGTCTTAACCGATCCCTCTTATAAAGGTCAGATCATTACCATGACCTGTCCCCACATTGGAAACTACGGGGTCACACCGGAGGATATCGAGTCGAGGCGGATCTGGGCGGAAGGATTCATCGTCAAAGAGGCCAGTTCGCTCGCCAGTAACTGGCGCAGCAAGCAGCAGCTCCAAGGCTATTTACAGGATGCGAAGATCGTCGGCATCGAAGGGCTGGATACCAGGGCCCTTACGCGCCACTTACGCGAGCATGGCTCGCAGCAGGGCCTCATCACCCATCTTGAGATGGATGCCCGTCGAGCGGTGGAGAAGGCGAAAGCGGCTCCCAGCATCATCGGCCGCGATCTGGCGACTACCGTCACCTGCGAGCAGTCCTATCGATGGACGGAAGGATCGGGTGAATGGATCCCTGCGCTCGGTGACAAGCCTCGCGTCGCTGCAACCAGGCGCTGGCATGTCGTGGCCTATGATTTTGGGGTGAAACAGAATATTCTTCGCCAACTTGTCGATGTGGGCTGTGCCGTCACCGTTGTGCCGGCTTCGACCACCGCGAAGCAGGTTCAGGCGCTCAAGCCGGACGGGGTTTTTCTGTCGAACGGGCCAGGGGATCCTGAGGGGGTACCCTACGCCATCGAGGCGGTGCGAGAGTTGATCTGGCAGTATCCGCTCTTCGGTATTTGCTTAGGTCACCAGATTCTTGGGCTCGCACTGGGGCTCAAGACCTATAAATTAAAGTTCGGCCATCATGGGGCGAATCATCCCGTCATGAATCTCCGCACGAGACAAGTCGAGATTACGTCGCAGAACCATAATTTCGCCGTGCAAGTCACGCAGCCGATCAGCGCCATTCCAGATCGGCCGCCCGTCATCGAGACATCGTTCGGGAAGGTCGCGGTGACACATCTGAGCCTGAACGATCACTCCATTGAAGGATTGGCCTGTGTGGATCGTCCGGTGTTCTCGGTGCAGTATCACCCGGAGGCCTCTCCCGGGCCTCATGACTCGGCCTATTTATTCACCGAGTTTATTCAGCTGATGGAGAAACAGCATGCATAGAATGTGTGTCGCCCTTGGTCGGCTGTGCCTCCTTGCGGTCGTCAGCCTGCAGTCCGGTTGCATCACGGTCAATCTCATCGAGCCATCGGGACCGGTGCAGGAAGTACAGCTGAGCGGCACGGGCGAGGGCAAAGTGCTGTTGCTCGATCTGTCTGGCGTGATCAGCTCACAAGATAAAGACGGCCTCGTGTCGCAGCCCAATATGTTGGCCACGTTCAGGGAAGAACTGACGAGAGCCGCCAAGGATGAGAAGATCAAAGCCGTGGTCGTTCGGATCAACAGTCCTGGTGGAACCGTCACGGCCTCGGACATCCTCTATCACGAGTTGCGGGAGTTCAAACTCAAGAAGAAGGTTCCCGTGATTGCCTCGATGATGGATGTCGCGGCGTCAGGGGGCTACTATTTGGCCATGGCAGCGGACAGCATTTTGGTCCATCCCTCGACGGTGACGGGCAGCATCGGCGTCATCATGTTGACCGTCAATGCCCGAGGCCTGCTTGAGAAAGTGGGTGTCGAGGCGAATGCCATCACCTCAGGCCCCCGTAAGGACATGGGCTCACCCTTTCGAGTCATGACACCGGAAGAACGGGGGATCTTTCAGAGCGTGATCGACTCCTTCTATCATCGGTTTCTGTCCGTGGTACAGGAGGGGCGTCCCCATTTGACGCCCGATCAAATCAAGAAATTAGCCGATGGACGGATTTATTCGGGAGATCAGGCGAAGGCGGCAGGTTTGATCGACGAGATCGGTTATCTTGATGATGCGCTCGAGCTGGCCAAGAAGAAGGCGGGTCTCACTGAGGCGCGGATCGTGACCTATGGGCGGCGGGGGGAATATCAGAATAATATTTACTCGCGTCTGTTCGGGACGAGTTCTGTGAGTATGGCCGGGTTCGCCAATTTGGATTTGCTGTCGATGGTACGGGGTGGTACGCCACAGTTCATGTATCTCTGGATGCCGTAGGGTCGTATGGCACGTTCGGCTGATCACAGTTCTGACTCCGTCGAGCGAGCGTTAGCGACGCCGATCGGGCGACGGGCGATGCTGGCGCTGGGCGCCCATGGAGCCATGAACCTCTGCACGGCCCTGGGGGCTGGCGCGGCCCTGAGTCTGTTCGGGAGTCTGGCCGGTTGTTATCGCGCACCGGGTACGGCTCGCGACCAGGTGATTTTTTTCTCCGAAGAGAAGGAACTGCAATTCGGATTGAGCGCGTTCCGCGAGGTGTTGCGCTCGGCGCCTCTGAGTGACAATGCGGAAGTGAATGAGTTGGTGCATCGGGTGGGACGGAAAATCGCTGACGCCGCCAATAAGCCCGAATATCAGTGGGAGTTCGCGGTCATTCAAGACGATAAGATGGTCAATGCATTCGCACTTCCAGGCGGCAAGGTGGCCATCTTCACCGGAATTCTCAAGACGACAAAAGACGATGTGGGCTTGGCGACCGTGATGGGGCATGAGGTTGCACATGCGTTGCAGCGTCACGGGGTGGAACGGATGAGTCGGAGCATCCTGGATCAAATTGCGCAATTGGGTGCATTGGGTGCGGCGGCCTCAGGACATGCGAACCCCGGGGCGATCCAGGGTTTGCTGGGGGCGTACGGGGTCAATGTGTCGTTGCCGTTTAATCGAAAACAAGAATCAGAAGCCGATTACATCGGACTTCGATTGATGGCCCAGGCCGGGTACGATCCGCGTGAAGCGGTTCCGTTTTGGGAGCGCATGAGTGGCTGTCCGAGGCAG
>VFKF01000017.1 GCA_009885705.1 Nitrospira sp.
GACAGCTGCCGGATTCCGTGGTCAAGAGCATTGAGGAACAGCTCTCCGGGGCCTGTACCACAGAAATTGCGGCCTTTGACGAATTCACCGTATTGCTGACCGATGCGGAGCTGATTGCCGGTTACGATCACATTATCTTCGACACCGCACCGACCGGCCATACCATCCGTCTGCTCCAACTGCCGGGCGCTTGGAGCGGTTTCATTGAAACGAATCCGGGGGGCGCCTCCTGTCTCGGCCCATTGTCGGGGCTGGAGAAACAACGGCAGCGGTACGCGGACGCAGTCAAGGCGCTGTCCGATCCCGACCGTACCCGCCTGATCCTGGTGGCCCGCGCACAGAAAGGCACGCTGGATGAGGTCGCGCGGACCCATCAGGAATTGGCCGCCATCGGCCTGGCCAGGCAACATCTCGTCATCAACGGAGTCTTGCCGGAACGCGAAGCGGCGCACGACGCGTTGGCCGCCGCCATCCGTCGCCATGAGCAGGAGGCGCTCGCTGCAATGTCTGCCGTGCTGCGTGCCTTGCCCATCGATTACCTGCCGCTCAAGGCCGCCAACCTGGTCGGGGTCGAGGCGCTGAGCAATCTGTTCTCCGATCGAGACGAGGCCACGCCTGTGACCGCTGGTACGGTCGCCGACTCCATCGATCTTCCTCGGCTGTCGACGCTGGTCGATGAGATCGCCAAAACCGGCCATGGTCTCGTCATGATGATGGGCAAGGGAGGTGTCGGCAAAACGACGCTCGCGGCTGCGGTGGCCGTGGCACTGGCCCAACGCGGGCTTCCCGTGCATTTGACGACATCCGATCCTGCCGCACACCTGACCGACACGTTGTCCGGAACGATGGACAACCTGGACGTCAGCCGTATCGACCCGCAGGCGGAGATCACACGTTATCGGCAACATGTGCTGGACACCAAAGGCCAGGATCTCGATGCCGAAGGCCGTGCCATGCTGGAAGAAGACTTGCGCTCGCCCTGCACCGAAGAAATCGCAGTGTTCCAGGCCTTCTCACGCATCATCCGTGAGGCCGGCAAGAAATTTGTCGTGATGGATACCGCGCCGACCGGGCACACCCTGCTGCTGCTCGATGCCACGGGAGCCTATCACCGCGACGCGACCCGCCATATCGATTCACATCTGCATCACACGACGCCGATGATGCGGTTGCAAGACCCGGCGCGCACCAAAGTGATGATTGTGACCTTGGCGGAAACCACGCCGGTGCTGGAAGCCGCCCATTTACAGGAAGAGCTGCGCCGCGCCGGTATCGAACCCTGGGCTTGGCTGATCAACAACAGCCTGTCCGCAGCGCCGACCTCGTCACCGTTGCTGAAGCAGCGGGCGTCGTTCGAGCTGGCTCAAATCGATGCGGTGCGTACCAGGTATGCCACACGCGTCGCGCTCGTGCCGATGCAGGCCGAGGAGCCCATTGGCCTCGAACGGTTGCTCAATCTCGTCGAGCTGCAGCGCGCGCCGGACCTCGCCGTCGCGACCCGCACAGCATAGAAAGAACCCCGGCCTCCTTCTGCCCATTACATTGCTGCCACAATTGTCTCCTACGAAGGGACGGCACAAGAATAGAAAATGACCGGGGCTGGGCCTCCAATTGTCGCATTGTGCGCCAGTGCTACTCGGACTGTTGGAGCAAATGACCCCATTCCCCCTGCTCCCGTTTGACGGTTGCTCGCCAAGTTGTTGTCTCTGCAAAACAATCACTGTGCGTATGATCTGCATGGCGGCGGCATGCCCATTGCTCATTATTGTATGACGTCGGTCGGGCATCAGTCAGATCGGGCGGGTGAAAGCGAGTATGCGATGGAGAGGGTTGCGATAAGAACAGCAGGCCATAATAGCTGGTCTGATGAGACTCACCGATTGATGTGATTGAAAGAGGTTCGACATGTCGTGGATTGCTCCTCTGCCATTAAGTCGAGGCAGACAGGCTCTCCTGAGAGGGGCGGCTCTGGGGGTTCTTTCTGTTGTGTTATCAACCGGGTGCAGCGAGGTCGAGCATCGCCATAAAGAGCAAATGCCTAACCCTTATCTGACTTCGGATACCAGGCATCTCATCCCACTGTCGTCTCCCGCCGGAAAAGAGCACCGCGCGGTGATGTTGCAGCACCTGGAAACCCTTCAGACGATCGTGAATGCGCTGGTTGAAGAGGACTATGAGCTGGCGAAAGGTCTGACCGAATCGCACCTGGGGTTCTTCATGCACCGGCAGGCGATGGCGCATCAGCAGCCGGAGAGTTTTCCGCCCGCCTACCGTGACCTGGCCATGGCGCATCACGAAGCGGCTGAAACACTTGCCCGGATCATTCCCACAAAAGATCTGAAGTAGATCCTGCCGCAGTTTAATAACGTGCTGAAGGCCTGCGTGGCCTGTCATCTGGAATACAAACTGCGAACCTCATAAGGAAAGGAGCGCTCCATGTCCGAACGCACGATCAGCAGCATGTTCGATGAAGATCATGACCGGCTGGATGAACTGTTCAAGTCGTTTCATCTGCTGAAACACACGGATTCCGCCAAAGCTCAAAAGGCATTTGTCGATTTCAAGACTGGGCTCCAGCGGCATATGGTCTGGGAAGAAGACGTCTTGTTCCCGTTGTGGGAGAAAAAAACCGGCATGACCGAAGGCGGCCCCACCTTCGTCATGCGCCAAGAGCATCGGGAGATCATGGAAGGTCTGGACGCTATTGATCGCAAAGTGCAGGCGCAGAATCCGGAGAGCGATCAGGAGGAACAGGCATTCATGGATCTGCTTGAGCGGCACAACATGACGGAAGAAGAGGTCCTCTATGCGGCGATCGACAGGGCGACCAGCGCGGACGAGCGCGAAACGGTGTTTCAGGCTATGAATAAAATCCCGGACGCGCGCTATAAAACCGGTTCTGGAGCGCAGCGGGCTTGAGAGACACATCTATGACTATTCCGCTCAATCTTGAAGGCGCATTCTCAAGCAAGGAAGCCTTGCATGGGATGGTGCTGCATCGAAAGGTCTGTTTCGATCATGATCCGTTCTATGTCAAAGATGGGACAGATCACATCGTTCAGATCGGTTTCCAGCTCAATCTCTATGCCGCCTTCGATGATCCTCGCCACCTCCCGCTCGGCGACGATCCGGAGCATCATGAGCTGGTGGGGGACCTCCATCGTCTCTGCCGTGTGTTCTTCCAATCGTTAGACCTGCTCAAGCCCTGTGAACATCCCGATCCGCCCGCTCATCGCGTGGTGTTTTCGCCAGAGCGGCATAACAGGGCCGAGGTCCTTCTTCAGATCCCGATCTTCGATCGCGCCCATTTCGGCGCGAAGTCCGATCGTCACGTGCAGGAGCTGCTGGCCATTACGGAATGTTTGCTGAAGCAACTGGGCGCGAGACGAGGATGCTGGGAGGAGCAGCAGCGCGAGTCCTCGCCCCCTGAGGAGTCCTGCGAGGGCCATGTGGCTGCCGCCGAAGCCGCGAGGAGTGCATGAGCCTGCAGCCGGTAGCCCGTCGCGTTCTCGTTGTGGCCGGGCTTGTGTCGGTCGCGGTGACCGGCGCCCTCCTCTTCGAAGCGTTCTTGAGCCTGGAGGCGGCCCTGCCGTTTGGCCATACCAGACAAGGGCATGTCACCGGATGGATCGGCTTGGCCGTCATCCTGCTCGTGTTCCTGTACCCCATCAGGAAGCGGGTGGGACAGAATCGCATGTGGCCGCGCGGGTGGTTCCAGGTTCATATGGTGGCAGGAGTGGTCGGCCCGTTTCTCATTGTGTTACATGCCGGGGCGCATCTGCATGCCCTGGTGCCCATCCTTGCGATGGTGTCTATGGGTATCGTTGTGCTGAGCGGAATTATCGGACAAGCCGTTCATTATCTGGCGCTCCGAACCCTGAACGAAGAGCGGCGGCAACTCTTGCAGCAAGGTGTCGGTCCGGTCGAGGCAGAAGTCCGTCTGCACGCCGTGGCCTCACGAGAGGAAACGTTTCGGGTGTGGCAACTCATCCATGCGCCGATGACGCTCCTGTTCATGGTGCTGGTGGTGTTGCATATCGTCGGGACCATGTTTTTCGGAGGCCTGTAGGTCATGCGTTATCTGCCTCTGCCCCGCAGGGCTGTTCCGGTTGTTGCGGTGGCGACCATCATCGTGCTCGCGTGGTTGGGTTGGGGATCGATCCGACATCCCGAAGCGCTCTGGGCTCCCGGAGACGTGAGCCGGTACCATGCGGACGTGGCGCGTTGTGTCGATTGCCACGAGCCGTTTCAGGGCCCGAGCCCGGCCAAATGCCTGGTCTGTCATTCTGAAAAGCGGTTTGCCTCTCGCTCCAAACCGGCCGTGCGTGATTTCCATCGCGAGGTGATCGCTCAGCAGAGAACCTGTTTGGCCTGCCATACGGAACATCGCGGCGCTCTGGCACAAATTACGACGAACGCTATGTTCAACCCGCATGGGGAGTTTATTTTTCGAGCGACGGGAACCAGTTCGTGCCGCGCCTGCCATGAGTTCGGGCCTGACGTGGTCGCTCGACCCACTCTGCTCGACAACGAAGTCGTGCGGCAGCTATTCGAGGAGGGGGAAGGTGCGCATCATCGCGGGCGCATGGCAAATTGTCTGCAATGCCATGTGGCAGGGCAGATGGAGATAGAGGACCATGAGCAGGAGAAATAGTCGGAAGGACGGACTGTCATAGGCGAAGGCGGTCCTGGGAGAACGAGCAAAGGGGGATGCCATGAGTCGAGTATTCTACGTCGGTCTTGTCCTGTCGGGTCTCGTGCTATGTAGCGGAAACCTCGTGCAGGCCGCCCGGCAAGCGCCCAACAGTTCGGCGACGGCTCA
The DNA here is from genome assembly GCA_009885705.1 of Nitrospira sp. Taxonomy (GTDB): domain Bacteria; phylum Nitrospirota; class Nitrospiria; order Nitrospirales; family Nitrospiraceae; genus Palsa-1315. The sequence goes on from VFKF01000017.1 coordinate 4,823, forward strand.
AGCCGATGCCGAGCGAGGCCGGGAGGTCTTCAACGGGAAAGGCGTCTGTTACTACTGCCATGGCATCGATGGGAGGAAGGACCAACGGCCGGAGCTCGCAGCCGATACCGCCGCGCTCATCGCGCAACTCAATCCTCCACCATCCGACCTCAGGAATCGGAAGGGGCTCCGATTGGCCAGCGATAAAGCTCGATTCAACGCCATCCGTGAAGGCCATCCCGGCACAGGTATGTTCCCCGACACTACGATGACAACCCAGGAGCTCACGGACACGCTGGCGTATCTAGCTCGCATCAGGAGTGAAGGTTCCGGGAAACGAAAATGACGCAGGACTTCCTGGATGAAGGGAGATAGAGCCATGCTCATGAGAAAATTATTGATCGGCTGTGCGTTCTTTGTGCTTTTACCGGGAGCTTCCCTCAACGGGGAGGGCTATCTGGCCCGGGCGAGCGGGGGCGACCATCAAGGCGCCAAGCGAGGCGAGGCACTCTACAACGCCAGTTGTGTCGTCTGTCATGGCGCGCAGGCGGCAGGCGGTATCGGTCCTCGACTGGCGGGCAATCCCGTGCTGTCGAACGAGCAGGCATTCTGGAAAATTGTCTCCGAAGGGCGTCACGTGATGCCGCCCTTGAAGGACGCGGTGACCAAGCGACAGATGGCCGACATTCAGGCCTGGCTGAAGACGCTGCCGTGACGTCTCACGCGCAGACTTCTCTCTCTGCTTACATATCTCCCTCGGGATTCTCAGGTCGGGAAGTGATATTGACAAGCTGTAGCCTTGTGGCTACAGTGCGCCATGGTTGAGATTCGCAAGACCGAGAGGTTTGCCCATTGGCTTGATGGACTGCGTGATATTCGCGCACGGGCGCGTGTTCAAGTCAGGGTCGAGCGCCTGGCGATAGGGAATGCGGGGGATGTCAGTCCTGTAGGCGAAGGCGTTTCTGAAATGCGAATTGATTATGGCCCTGGCTACCGTGTGTATTTCACAAAGCGCGGACGTGAGGTGGTGGTTCTGCTGGCTGGCGGTGACAAGCGCACCCAGGCCACTGACATCAAGACTGCCTTGCGCCTCGCACGCAATCTGTAGGAGCGCATCATGAGTAAAACGATGACCACTCGTTACGATGTTGCCGAGCACCTTCGGACTCCCGAAGAAATGGCGGCGTATTTGGAGGCGTGCCTGGAGGAGGCCGATGGCGATGCAGCATTCATCGCCAAAGCATTGGGCGATATTGCCCGCGCCAAGGGTATGGCACAGGTTGCCAAGGAGGCCGGTCTCTCTCGCGAAAGTTTGTATAAGGCGCTTTCTGGTGAGCGGAGCCCCGACTTCGACACGATTCTGAAGGTGGTAGGAGCGCTCGGGCTGAAGTTGCATGCCGAAGCAGCCCCTGGCAAGTCCCGCACGGTAGCCACTCGCTCAAGCAGCCGTGCGACAAAGCGGCGCGCGGCGTAACATGACGTTTGGAGTGGGCTTCTTAAGCTAAGCTCCGCTCGCCGATGAAAAAGAAAACGACCAAATCCAGCGGCAATGTCTTTGTGGATCTTGGTTTTGACCCCGCCGAAGCCGCCGTGCTCCAAATGCGCGCAAACCTCATGAGCGATCTTCGCCTCTATATCGAGAAGCAGAAGCTCACGCAAGCTCAGGCGGCCAAGCGCCTCGGCATCGCGCAATCCCGCGTGTCCGACCTCGTGCGTGGCAAATGGGACAAGTTCAGCCTCGAAATGCTCATTACGCTTGAAGCGCGGCTTGGGCGCACAGTGCGTGTAGAGTGTGCAGCATAAGCTGTCAGGAGTGAAGGCGGCTCACCCCGTCAGTTCAGACCGTGACCCCTCGCCCTGGAGTCCCTCAGCTGAGCGGGTCGAACGGCGCCATCATTCGCACGTAGGCCAGCACATCCATCACTTGCTGATCGGTGAGTTTCCCCCGGAACCCGTGCATGGGGGTAAAGGCGGCCCCATGCGAGATCGTGATCAAGAGCTCCCAATCCGTCTTCGAGCGCGAGGCCATAGCCTGGAGATTGGCAGGACGAACAATCAGATACTGCCCCTC
>VFKF01000044.1 GCA_009885705.1 Nitrospira sp.
ATCAATCATGACCGGAATAATAGGAATTAGCATGAAACTCAGATTGCTCCAGCGGCTTCAATACCGAAACATATTCCTCAGTTCGCTCTCCCTCCTTTTTTTCGCGGTGACCGCCATCCCTTCTCAGTCCTCTGCCCTTGATTGGGTTCCGACGGATGAGGAGATCAAGAAATATCGAGAGAGCTGGAATCCTCTCTCTCACGGACCAGTTCTCCTCCAGGCTGTCGACACACAACCAAAGGGTCAGCTCTCAATCCGAGAATTCCTGTTCTCACAAATCGGAGAGAGCAGCTTCGGCAATCGATTAAGCGGTCCAACCGACAGCAAAAACGGACCGGTTCATCTCTATCAGGTATCACCCTCCATCAATACCGCCTATGGACTGACCAATCACATCGAACTAGGTGCCGCCATTTCAATGAATTCATTTTGGGCAAACCAGAATGGGCAAAAGACAAGCTCAACCGGCTTCGGAGACACCTCCCTGATCATGAAATATCGCCCCATCATCCAAGATCCTGGAGGCTGGCGCCCTTCCGTGACCCATTACACCCAGGTCGTGCTGCCCACCAGCCGTTGGGCCGATGCAGAGAAACCGCCGGGAGGCTTCTCGCCCCTCGGTCGCCTTCCCAGTACGCGCTTTGGCGAATATGGACTCACGCAAGGCCTCATGACGCGAAAGATCCTCGAACCCATTCGCATCAGCGCCGCCGTGTTCTATACCTATGCCGCACCAGGAGAGAGTAACGGCAGAAACGCCTACACCGGCGACGTGGTCAATACACGACTGATCTTCGAGCACATCCTCGATGACAAGAACGGGTTCGGCTACAACATTGAAGTCAGCACCCTGCACGGACTCACGTGGCGCGCGGACGGGCATGAGGTCAACGCAGGGCAAAAAAACGGATTTACGATCATCGGCGTGGAGCCGGCGCTGCAATGGAACATTTCGCAAAGCTGGCTGGTCGCAGTCGGCTGCCAGTTTACCGTCGCAGGCCAGAACGCCATCAACGCCATCTATCCCAATGTGTCCGTCTTCTGGTTCTGGGATAAGAGCGGCAAAATCGTCATGCGATAAG
>VFKF01000072.1 GCA_009885705.1 Nitrospira sp.
CAGCTGCGGCAACACGTTGGTGCTGGTGTCGAACTTCTGAATCCGGTGGTTCCCCATGTCGACGACATACACAAACCCGTCGTTCTGGTCCACGGCCACACCGCGCGGGAAGTAGAACTGGCCGTCGCCGTTCCCGAAGCTGCCCCAGGACATGATGAACTCGCCATTCATATCGAACTTCTGCACGCGGAAGTTGGCACTGTCGACCACGTAGACATATCCACGCACCCGATCGACCGCGATGCCCCAGGGTGAGTTGAATTGGCCTTCGCCGTTTCCGCGCGAGCCGAACTTCATGAGGTAACCGCCGAGCTTCCCGTCGAATTTCTGCACGCGATGATTGTTCGTATCGACGACCCACACGTCGCCCTTGCCGTCGCAGGCAATGCCGGTCGGGTTGTGGAAATTCGAATTGGCCGAACCGAAGTTACCCCAGAGAATGATGAAGTTTCCGGCATTGTCGAATTTCTGAATGCGGTTGTTGCCGTTATCGACCACGAACAACGACCCTTGCTGATCGACACACATGCCATACACCGGAGCCATAAATTCGCCGCCATGCAACAGCGACGCGCCGCGGCCAGTCCGGCCCCATTCAGCCACGCACAGGTACCCTGACGTGTTGACCAAAATCGTGGTGCTGGCAGGGGTGGAGACGTTTCCGCCCAAATCCTTAAACCAGACGTAGATCGCTTTCTGCCCGTCTCCCAGCGACAAAATAAACGGAATCGTTGCGCCGAACTTGGTGGCCGGCGTCACATCGACCCATCCCGGCGTCCCCGCCATGGGGGTCATCGGCGCCTCGGAGATAAAATAGGCCGCCACTCCCGTATCGACATCGTTCGCTGAAATCGTGACGATGACTTCCGGCGTATTCGTCATGAAGGCGCCATGGTTAATCACGGCATAGGGATTTTGCGGGGCCGTGATATCGATGAGGACCGGCGTGGCCGTGACTTCGCTCGACAACGCACTTTCCGCGCCGGTCTCGAAGACGGCGGTCACGGCATAAAAATAGGGGGTATCGTTCGACAGCCCGGTGTGCGCATAGGGGTTCGTCACGCCTTCTACTTTTGTCGCCGTCTGCGTGGTGAGTTCCGGAATGGTATTGAAGTACAGGTTATAGGACTGGGCGCCAGGAACCTCCATCCAGCTCAGGAAGGCTTCCGTATCGCCGGCTTTGACCGCCACACTGTAGGGCGGCGGCGTCTCACTCGGAACCTGACTGATGGCTGCGGCGTCCTTCCCGCGATTGAGCTCTTCCTCCGTCGGCACATACTTGAGGATGCGGCCATTGCCACTGTCGACCACATAGACTGCGCCTTCTTTATCGACCGCGATCCCGTAGGGATAATTGAGTTGCGACTCTGCCCGTCCGCGATTACCCCAGGCACAGAGGAACGTCCCGTTGCCGTCAAACTTCTGAATGCGGTGATTCCCGGTGTCGACCACATAGACATTGCCGAGCGCATCGCACGCAATGCCCCAGGGGGACTTGAACTGCCCAGGACCTGCGCCCTCACGGCCCCACTTGGCCAGAAAACTCCCGCGAGCATCGAATTTCTGAATACGATTATTGCTTTCATCCGCCACGAAAATGTTGCCGACAAAGTCGACGGCGACGCCACGCGGGAAAAAGAACGCGCCATCGAAGCTGCCGTCACGACCCCACTTCAGCAGGGCCTGTCCATCAGACGTAAACTTCTGAATCCGTGCGTTGCTCGTGTCGGAGACATAGAGGTTCCCGTCGGCGTCCGTCGCCAATCCCCAAGGCACGTCGAACCGGCCCAGATCCGCCCCACGCCATGCAAACCCGAACTTGCCCCAGGCCTGCATCACATTGCCGTCGAGGTCGAATTTCTGGATGCGGTTATTGCCGCTGTCTGCGATGTACAACACGTCGTTCGGTCCGACCGCCAAGCCACGCGGATAGTAGAAGCTCCCTTCCTGAGAAGAGGGATCGCCGCCCCAACGCGCGAGAAATTTTCCGGTTTTATCGAGCTTCTGAATGGAATGATTATCGGTGTCGGCCACGTAGATATTGCCGTCTTTGTCGAGCGTGATTCCCGTGGGCGAGCTGAACTCCCCGTCATCCACGCCTTCCCGCCCGATACACATCGCCAACAGATAGGGCGAGGGAATCGCCATGACCTCTTTCGACTCGAGGCTCTCCCCCTTTTGCGTGACGACGGTCACCACATAGTAATAACAAGTCCCGTTGGCCAGATCGTCATGGACAAACGGACTTTGAATACCTTCCACACAGGTGCCATTCTCTTTCGTCACCCCAATGACGGCTTTGAAATCATCGTCTCCGGCAATCGGACGCGTGAGGTCGGAGAACTTGATCATCACGCCCTTGGTCGTCTTGAAATAAAGATTGTAGTACATGGCATCGGGAACGGAGTCCCAGGTAATGGTCACCCGGCCATTCCAAGGTTTTGCGGCCACGTTCGCCGGAGCCGGAGGGAGCTCTTCTTCTTCGGCGATCGAATCACCGGCACCCCATTCTCCCTGAATTTCTTCGATGGTCAGATGCGTTCGATCAAACCGAAACATCTCGTCGAATAGCCATGCTTTAATCATTGGTGGTGCCTCGTGTGACAGGACCGGGTGAAATCGAAGAACTTCGCCTCTTTCAACAACTTAGATTGAGAACGGGAAGTCTAACAAAGCGGCTTGAGGGGAGTCAACGGGGGACGGGGATGGAGCCTGATGATCTTCCGTGCTCGCGGAACGCGCACGATCAGAATGTGCTCGTCCGATGCGCGCAATTCAAGGAGCGCTCAGGTTCCCGTTTTTGAAAGGATGTGGGAAGGAGGAAGGGAATGGGAAATCAAAAGGGATGGGAGTCACGGTTCTAAGTCCGAGGCCTCCAGAACTTCGTACCGCAAACTAAGAACTTCTGATCGCGCTATTCTCGCCTGTCTCGCGCTTCGCGCGCGATCAAGACGCTGGCGGACTTTTTGAGCATCCTGTTATGCCTGCTCAACCGGCTCTTCGACCGATCCTTGAAGTACCGTCTCGTTGGTCTCTACATCAAAGGCCAATACCGCCTCACCTTCCACAAGATCGCTCGTGACGGTAAGGTCTTCGGAATAGGACGGCTCTGACGTCTCGACCGCGAGCAACGACTCCTGCTCGATCGGCAGGAGCGCCTGCTCAGACTCGCCCAACTCTTTGAACTCACGCAACGGAGGAAGCTGGGTCAAATCTTGTAACCCGAAATGCTCAAGGAAGAACTTGGTGGTGCCGTACATGATGGGCCGGCCGGGCACGTCTTTTCGCCCGA
>VFKF01000490.1 GCA_009885705.1 Nitrospira sp.
AACGAACGACGGTCTTTTCGAGGAGGCGGCGATGACAACATCATCATGCGGTGTGAAATTACAAACGATCAGAATCGGTGGCCGTGACGTCGGCGACGGTCAGCCGCCCTTTGTCATTGCCGAAGTCGGCATCAATCATAACGGGGACGTGAACCTGGCCAAGCAGATGGTGCATGCGGCGAAAGAGGCCGGCGCGCACTGCATCAAGTTTCAAACGCATCTTACCGGCAAAGAGATGATCCACACACAGATGACGCCGGGCGCCATCAGCAAGGAACCGCTCTGGGACATCATCCAGCGGTGTGAATTGACAGCCACGGAAGAACGGGCGGTAAAGCGGCTCTGCGACGAGGTGGGGATCCTGTTTCTCTCGACCCCCTTTTCACGGGAGGCGGCCGATCAACTGGAAGAATTGGGGATTCCGGCCTACAAAATCGGTTCAGGCGAGATTACGAATCTTCCGCTCATCGAACATGTCGCGAAGAAGGGGCTGCCGATGATCGTCTCGACCGGCATGACCGAGTTGGACGAGATTGCAGAGACGGTGAATCTCATCGAGCGCTACGATGTGCCGTTGATCCTGCTGCAATGTACCTCCACCTATCCGACGGCCTATGCGGATGTGAAGCTGGGGGCCATCCAGGTCTTGCGAGAACGGTTCGGCGTGCCGGTCGGCCTCTCCGATCATTCGGTCGGCATCTATACCGCACTCGGCGCGGTGGCCAAAGGCGCTTGTGTGCTGGAGAAACATTTTACGACCAGCCGTCAGTTGCCGGGGCCGGATCAGGGGCTCTCCCTCGAACCACACGAACTAAAAGAACTCGTGAAGGGCGCGGACGCCATCTATCAGGCTCTCGGCTCAGAGAAAGCCATCTTGGGCAAAGAGCGGCCGGTGTTGGGATTCGCCCGTGCTTCTGTCGTCGTCATCAAACCAGTTGCAGCCGGGGACCGGTTTACCGATGACAATCTCTGGGTGAAACGTCCAGCCGACGGCGAGATTCCAGCCCGGGAATATAAGAAGCTACTCGGACGAGTCGCCAAGGTGTCGATGCAGCCGGATCATCAAATCAAGTGGAGCGAAATCGAGTAAGGGCAGCTCCGGTGAAAGTTTCTGGTTTCTCGTTTCAGGTTTCATGTTCTCAGAAAACGATTTCCGAAAACGTGAAACGAGAAACTTGCAACTTGAAACTCATGAACGAGATACGCGTCACGGGTTTCGAACAGGCTACCAAGTCGAAAATGTAAGAGTCGGATGAGCTGAAGGGAGAAGATGTGAGATGCGGACCATTGCGATTGTGACCGAACGACGCGCGGACTATAGCCGATTCAAGCCGATTCTGGAGTTGATTCGGGAGGATCCCGATCTCGACTACAAGCTCATCGTAACCGGCATCTCTCTGATGGCAGAGCATGGACGCGATATCGATGTGATCAAGCGGGACGGCTTTACCATTGAAGCGACGATCCCGATGTTTCTGGATCAGGCGCCGGATACCGGGGCCGAGATGACCAGGGCTATCAGCCGGGTGCTTCCCGGGCTGGTCGATCTGTTCGAGCGTCTGCGCCCGGACATCATTCTGTCGGGATTCGATATCGGAGCCAATTTTGCCGCAACTGTGGCCGGCGCCCACATGAACATCCCAGTGGCCCATATTCAAGGCGGAGAGGTCACGGGCAGCATCGACGAGTCGCTTCGCCATGCGATGTCGAAATTCGCCCATCTGCACTTTCCCGCCACGGAAGATGCGGCTCAGCGGTTGATTCGCATGGGAGAACATCCGAAATCTGTCTTCGTCGTCGGCTGTCCGTCATTGGATGTGGTGCTGCACACGCCCGTCGTCTCCAAGTCCGAGGTGCTGGCGGCACATGGGCTCGATCCCGAACAGCCCTACGTCGTCATCCTGCAGCATCCGGTCACGACGGAAGTCATGCAGGCTGGTGAACAAATCCAGGAGACCCTGGCTGCCGTGCAAGAGATGCGGATCCAAGGCGTGCTCATCTATCCGAATAACGATGCCGGCGCACAACAGATCATCCAGCACATCAAGCAGAGCCGCATTGCCGTCGTGCGCAGTCTGCCTCCTGAAGGGTTCGTCAACCTCGTGCGGTATGCCGCGGCGCTCGTCGGGAACTCCAGCAGCGGGATCCACGAAACCGCGAGCCTGGGTGTGCCGACCGTGAATATCGGCAGCAGGCAGCAGGGGCGTGAACGGCCCTGTAACGTCCTGGATGCGGGCAATGACCGAGCGGCCATTAAACAGGCCCTGGATGTGGCCCTCTACGACGAAGCCTTCAAGGCGAAAGTCGCAGAACGGGTGAATCCCTATGGCGATGGCCATTCTGCAGAACGCATCGTTCGTATTCTGAAGACCGTATCGCTGGACAACCTCATTCAGAAAAGGTTTTACGATGGCGAACCAGACTATCGCGGTGATCGGCGGGACCGGATTTATCGGCAGGCATGTGCTTGAAGCGCTGGCCGCGCAGCCGGCCAGAGTACTCGTGCATCGCACCCAGCCCTCTTGGCTGAAGAGCCTTCAGCATGTCGAGCCGATACAAGGGGACATCTTCGACCCCGCAGCGCTCGATCGGCTCTTGCACGGCTGTGAGGTGATGATCAACCTGACCGGGCAGGTCGAAGGTCCGGTGGATCGGTACCTGGATGTCAATGTGAGGGGGACCCTCAATCTGGCGCAGGCCTGTCTTCGGCAGCATGTGCCACGCGTGATCCATGCCTCCTCCGCGCTCGTCTACGGCGATGTACTCAATGCCACGGAAGAGAGTCCCTGTCACCCCTTCTCACCCTACGCCACCATGAAATGCGCAGCGGAAGATATCATCTGCTCGCTGCTCAGTTCGACGACTGAGGTGATGTGTTTTAGATTGTCGAATGTCTATGGCCCGGCTCAAACCAAGGGTTTGATTCCTTATCTGTTGAACTGCATCCGCAGCCGGCAACGTATCTCCATCGATGCCGATGGAGCGCAAACCAGAGACTTCGTCTATGTCAAGGACGTGGCTGCCGCGTTTATGAAGGCCCTGACGACGCCTGATTGGATCGACCGCGTGAACATCGGATCAGGCGTTCCCACCAGCGTGATCACGCTCTTGCGCCAGATTGAAGAAGTGCTGGAGCTTCCTGCGATCGGGCAATATTGTCCGGAACATACAGGCGGTGAACGGCGCAATACCGTGGCGATCGATCGAGCCCTATCCGTTCTGTCCTGGCGTGCCACGACGACATTGGATGAAGGATTGCGCGCGATCCTTCGTGCGCAGACGCTCACCGTTCATCATGAGGTCGCAGCATGAGGCAGTTCATCGAAGGCAAGACCATTCTCGTGACCGGGGGGACCGGTTCCATCGGGTCCGAGATCGTGCGACAACTTCTCACCTACGATCCAAAGATGGTCCGGGTGCTGTCCCGCAGCGAGCACATGCAATATCAGTTGATCCAGGAACTGGGGCGTTTGCCGAACCTCGTCTGTTTTATCGGAGATGTGCGGGACCCCGAACGATTGAACCGGGCATCGGTCGAAGCCGATGTCATCTTTCACGTCGCCGCGATGAAACATGTGCCCCTCTGTGAGTTCAACGCCTTCGAAGCCATCGAGTCGAACGTCATCGGCGCGCAGAACGTCATCAACGC
>VFKF01000122.1 GCA_009885705.1 Nitrospira sp.
CCAGGTGGCGATCTGCATGGGGAGTGAATTGAGCGGGAAGTTCCAGGTCATCGCCGCAAGTACGCCGAAGCCCATGGTTCCCAAGCTCAATCCTGCCAGCTGAATGGCCCGCCACCGGTCCATCATGGCCGCGAGTTGCTCTCGATAGGGGCCCTGTTTTTTCCGGCTTGCGATTCGGCTGGTCGCCAGGATTTCAGGAATGCCATAGGACAAGACTCCAACGACCGTTTGCAGGATAAATCCGATCAAGGCCATGTGGGTATAGGCGGCGAGGTGCAACGATCCAAATGGCAATACGGGGAGTTGCGGAAGGAAATTGGCCCCGACGAGGACGCCCATCACCATCATGATGACCAGGAAGAATGTGGCGACCAGAAGATGATCGGAAGCGGCGTTCCCTGGCTGGCCTGAGCTGGTCCATGTACGAAGGAGATTATAGGCGTAGAGGCCGATGCTGAGGACGAGCAGTCCTCCGATCGCGAGTTCGAGCCGGAGAGAAGAGGTAATAAATCCCCCGGTGAGGATGGCGAAGCCTGCAGGAAGCAAGATCGATACAAGCCGAGCGAGTTTGGGACTATAGAGTTCGGTCTGCAAGATGATCGGCAGGAGGCGCTGCGTGGCACCGATCATGGCCAACGTCACGAAACCCATCAGAATCAGATGGAGGTGAATGAGTCGCGCATGGGCATAGAATTCCGGCATGACTCGGAAGGCCATTGCGATGCCGATGGCCAATCCTCCGAGCAAGGCAATGAGTGAAAATCGGTAGAGCCACGAGGGATTGGCTGGGTGAGTCGGACTTTGTCGAGCATATTGCCAGGCTGCCGGGGCGAGAGATGCGATTGCTCCCAGTATCACCACCCCAGCTGTGCCGACGATCCTCATGTCTCCAAGACCGAACCCCACGAGCAAACCGACCGTGGCGGCATTGAGGATGACGAACAGCCCTAGATGAGATTTCGAGGGAGCTCCTTCGCCCTGGGAGCTGTGTGACAGGGAGGCACAGAGTCCCCCGATCGTGAGTTGCAGGATGCCGCCGATGAGGATGGCATGCACATGGACCAGCCGTAACCACGAGGGCAGCGGTGTGCCATGGATCAATCCAATGAGGATGGCTAATCCCAGCAGAGAAGACAGGAGAAGCCAGCCGAACCCAGTGGTCAGAAATGTCAACGGACGGGCGGTCAAATGACCCATGCGTCAGTCTCCTAGGATTGAAGGAAATAAAAATGATTCGTCGGCCCCGTTCCGTGGCCGATCGCCAGACTATGGCGAATGGCCTCGGTGAGGTAGGCCTTGGCGGTTTGAACGGCGTCGTTCATGGATTTACCCCGTGCGAGATGGGCCGCGATGGCCGAGGCGAGCGTGCAGCCTGTGCCATGTGTGTGGGGGGTGTCGATGAACTCCCCCTTGAACACATTGAAGAATCGGCCGTCATAGAGCAGGTCGGTCCCTCGTTCTGCCAGCAAGTGGCCACCCTTGATCAGCACATACTTGCAGCCGAGTGCATGAATCACTTTGGCGGCGCGGCGAGCGTCTGCGAGGGTTTTGATTTCGATACCGGACAACTGCTGGGCCTCGTGGATATTCGGTGTGACGAGCAATGCCAAGGGGAAAAGTTGCGTCTTCACGGCCTCGATGGCCTCGGGCTTGAGCAGCGCTTGGCCGGTCTTTGAGATCATGACCGGATCCACCACGAGATTCGTGACACTTTGAGGTTTCAGGAGCTTGGCGACGATTTCGACGATGGCCGTGGAGGACAACATCCCGGTCTTCACGGCTGCAACGTCGAAGTCGTCGAACACCGCATCGATTTGTGCCGCGACGATCGAGGTCGGTAATTCGAAGACCTCGGTAACCTCTTCCGTATTTTGCGCCGTGATCGCCGTAATGACCGACATGGCATAGACTCCGTTGGCCGACATCGATTTGATATCGGCTTGGATGCCTGCCCCGCCGCCCGAATCGGAACCGGCAATCGTCAAAACCTGTTTGATGAGTGATGTGTTCATGTAAATTTCAATTGGTGGAAGGTGGTGCTGTCGTATCGGTGACTGCTGGAGCGGCTCCAGCCGGTTCGGCTGTGAGGCCCTCGATGGAGAACCGGGCATCCGGGCGTGGCGTCCGCTCGTGATAGCGCAGGGTAAAGTGGCTTGCCTGTGTGCCGGGCGGAGCCGAGAAGGTCAGCACGGCCCGGTCTTTTTCGCGTGGCGAGAGTTCGAGCCCCCGTGCACAGAGTCCTTCACGATTATCTTGTGCATCCAATTTCCACAACGCGCCATGGCTGTCTTCCAGCAGGGTGCTTTGCAGCAGGCAGAGGACTTTGATGTCACGCGAAGAGGTATTTTCGACGGTTAGATCGGCAGTGACCCGATTGTCGCGCTGGTGCAGCGAGGTCACGACCAGCTGATATTGCTCATTACGATGGAAGCCGAGACCGGGGGGAGGCGGCGCCTTGGCGGATGGATCGACGATGACGACAGGCGGCTTATTCACTTCCTTGATCAGGTCCCCGAGCGGGCCGGCTTTGGGAAGGGTGCCGCGTGTGGCGCCCAGCGACTGGACGGTACTGGGGCTGAGCAGCTTCACGGTGACCCGGACCTCTCCTGCCGATTCGAGATAGGACCCAGTGAGAAATACATCGGCCCGTACCGCTTTGGCCGCTCGCGTCACGGCTTTCGCCTGAGCCGGTTCCAGCTTCGTGACATGGAATTTTTTTAACGTCGAAATCACGAGGGCGCGGTCGACGACTTTGAACTCGCCGGTGACCAAGATTTGCGTACTCAGTTCTTCTGCGAGAAACTGTCCGATCGGTGTGACGGCGCCTTTCGCATCCGTAAAATCCATCACCGCCAGACGGCCCCTCTTGGCCTTTGCGACATCGGCGATGACTCCCTCCGCCAGCAGCCTCAGGCTGTCCTCGTACGGCGAGGCTGCGTGAGCAGGAACCGTCCAGCAGGTGGAGATGGCCAAAAGAATCGTGAGGAGGAGGCGATTCATACCGGGAACGTCATCCTGTGAGATCGGGAATCACGTCAACGCTAGCGCACATTATACTCAGCGGGCAGGGCCTGTCTAGCGGGCTTTTTTTAACATCCTACTTACGAACGAGAAGGTGTCTCAGCAGCCGTCCAGCGGCATAATTGATCGGAATCGCGATGACTTGCCAAAACGGGAGGAAGAAGTAGGCCAACGCCCCTTGGGCATCCGGATACCAGAGGGTCATGACATGGGTCCAGGCACCGAGTCCGAGAAGCCCCAGTGCGGCCATGAGAATGCCGGCTTTGCGCCGACCGGCGAGCTGCAGATCTTCTGATGGGACGTTCCCGAGATGAAACAGAGCAAAGACGGCAAAGAGGATGAATGGCACAGCGTTCATGACGGCAATCAAGAACAGGTTGTAGCCTGGTGCGAACAGATGCAGGCGCAGTTGATAGAACGCCTGCCCCAACGACTGTTGGTGTTTGACCAGATCGACGCCGACCGTTGCCAGCAATGGGAGGGTGAGCCCTAGAAGGATGCAGCCCCAATAGACGATGAGGGTGAAGGTTGTGAGTCGGCGAGCCGGTGCTGAGTCGGTCATGGCGTCTGGTCCCTCTTATTCTCGATCGACTGCAACGCGGTGAGTGCTGCTTCCCGCACAACCGGGTCGGTATCGTGGAGGGCCCTCTGCAGCGCAGGAGTCGATTCCTTCGCCGCCGGACCGATTTCCTCCAACGCTGAGGCTGCCAGATACCGTTCGAGCGGTTTCCCGGTGGTGAGGACCGCAGCAATGCCGGAGACGGCATCAGCCGCCCGTGGGCCGAGTTTTGCCAATTGGTGCAGCGTATAGGTGCGGTTCATCCCCTGGCTCAACATCAGTGAGTAGACAGACGCCTGTACCAATCGTTCGGCTGCCGCCACGGCCGATTGAGCCGATCCAGCCACGGTCTGATTCGAATCCTTTGTGAGATCGCGCAAGACGGCGAGGGATTCCGGGCTGGAGAAACCGCTAAAGGAAAATTGCGTGACTGCCGCGTAACGAACCGTCCATTCAGGATCACGCAGCGCTTGCAGCAAACCGCTCATGACCACATCGATTGGAAGGCCGATAGATCCCAGCGCACGAGTTGCCCGTTCGCGGACCGCGATGTCTTCGTCACGCAAGAGTTTGACGAGAGTAGGAGCAGCCGGTTTTGCGACAGGTCCGAGCGCGCCAATCGTCGAGACGGCATAGCCCCTCATGTGAGCCTCTGGATCGTGGAGCTTCGGGAGCCACGTCGTCATGACCTGCCGAGCCGCAGGTAAATCGATCGCCGCCAACGCCCCGGCCGCCGCACCGCTCAAGGAGAGGTTTGCATCAGAGGTCGCGACTGTCACCAAGACCGGCACTGCCGACTGCGCGTTCGAGCCGATCTCCTTCAACCCCTCCGCCGCCAACATCTGCGCCTGCAGATCCCCGCTCTGCAGATCTTCAATCAACCCAGGCACCGCCCGCACTCCGGTATTCAGCCAATAGACAAGTCCCAGGAGGGCAATCAACAGCCCGAGACCACCGAGATTCAGCCAGATTTGCTTGTGTGTCATTCGGCGAGCCTATTACCGGGGAGTTCAGCTGGCTGAAAGTTGACGCTGTAGAGAAAGTGCCTTAGAGTGATGATCACATGAGGTGATTGTCATGGGGACTCAAACGGTCAAGCAAAAAATCCTTCAGGCTGTCGAGAGACTTCCCGATACGGCCACGCTTGAAGATGCCATCGAACGGCTCTGTTTCCTAGCGAAAGTTGAAGAAGGCCTTCGTCAATCCGATGCAGGCGAGACGGTCCCCCACGCCGAAGCCGTTCGTCAAATCCGTAGATGACTCAACTGATCTGGACCCGCCGAGCGATCGAGGATGTCCAGTCCATCCGGCAGTTTATCGCGCAAGATTCGCCCCACTATGCCGAGCTAGTCACCCAACGACTCATCGCCTCAGTTGAACGCCTGCCCTCATTGCCCCAGTCCGGCCGTGTCGTTCCCGAGATCAATGATCCCACTGTACGCGAAGTGATCCAAGGCTCCTATCGAATCGTATACCGACTCATTCGTGAAGAGATCCATATCGTGACAGTTCATCACGCCGCCCGCCTCTTCCATCTTGAACCCTGATCTGATAAACCCGTCACCGCCCGCGCACCAGTGTTCAACCAATAGGCCAGCCCTAGCAGGGCAATCAACACCCCAGTTCCCCAAGATTGAGACCGATTGGCCGATTGCTTATGGCCCTCGGCTAAACGACAAGGCTCTAGAACGTTTTACACACTTAGCATGAAGTAGGGGATAGCGTAGACTTTACGGTCGAATGCTTCCTTCGACAAGAGATTCATTTCCTGCGCGCGAGTATCGAAGGATTTGTGTCCAAGGTGGAAGCAAATCCTTTGCGAGATTTTCTCTGAGGTGCCATATGCCCTTTCGACGAACCTTAACATCACGTCTTGCGATGAGAAGAACTCCTATTTCAAAACATGGTTGTCCCTCGATAGTTCCCAGTTTCATGATTTTCCCGGTGACAAGATCAATCCTCTCCGGCAATAAGGGCTTATACAAAGAGGACGGTAGAATGGAACGCCCTCTTCTCTGACCGTCATTGACTATGAAGGTAACAAGGGTATCTATACCGCCTTTCTCGTATGAGTGCAGGGAGAGACGTACTTCTACTGATGGTTCGTCTGTCCTTTCGGATCTAACCCATTCATAACATTCCGATGTAAATAGAAAGGCAAGTGCGACCACTGGTTCTGATGCGACACCAATCGCATTCCATTGACGGCCCTCTGTCAGTCGCCAGGAACTTTCCAAAGTAACTGGAATTGTGGTGAGGCTAGCAAAAGATGTGTCCCAAATTGTCGTGATCATATTCCACCGTCAAGGACAGGGTAACTAGCGACGTTGGGCTGAGCTGTTGCGCCCGCCAAGGACTTCTTTCTTACTTTCTACTCTCCTTGGCCGGTATGCGAATATGAGAGGTGGGGGGCTGTCCCCGACTGCGCGCATCGATCGAGCACATTCTGATCGTGCGCGGTCTGCGAGCAAGGGGGATGGCCTCTCACCTCGATGAGAGCTACACCGGCCACTTCTCCTCGTTCCACG
>VFKF01000085.1 GCA_009885705.1 Nitrospira sp.
CCAGGTGCGGTTTCGCCCGGAGAGTCTCTGGTCGGTGGTCAGCGCCGCATCGCAGCCGCTCTCCTGGTCCAAGGGAAAGACCGCGTTGCTCTGTAGCGCGGTGGGGCATGCGGGATCCTTTCGTGCTCTCGTCGAGTCGATAGGGATCACGGTTCTCGATGAAGTGGTGTATGTCGATCACCATGCCTATACGAGACAAGATGTCGAGCGACTTCGAGCGAGAGCGACAACGCTTCAGGCGGAACTCGTCGTGACGACGGAGAAAGATGCGTGCAAGTTGGCGGCGCTGCTCCAACCCACCGATCCCTGGTGGGCCGTTCGACTGACCACGGACGTGACAGTCGGGGAAGATCGATTGCGGCAATTGGTGTCGGGAAGACTGAAGACTAAAGGCTGAAGGCCAAAGTTGTTGGAGATTCGTGGATAAATCATCGATCAAAAGAATTCTCGTGCGTGGACCCAATTGGCTTGGCGATGCCGTGATGTGTGAGCCGGCACTGCGCGGATTGCGAAGCCTGTTCCCGGACGCGCAAATCGCGCTGTTGGTCAAGCCGGGAGTGGCCGATTTGTTTGCCGGCCATCCGGCCTTGACGCGTGTGCTGACCTACGATACGAACGGGCGTCATGCGGGGCTCTCCGGCAAGTGGGCGCTGGCCGGGCAGTTAAGACGGCAGGATTTCGACATGGCCCTGTTGTTTCAGAACGCGTTTGAGGCGGCTCTCCTTGCCTTTCTGGCTGGTGTGTCTCGGCGCTATGGCTATGCGACAGATGCACGAAGCCTGCTGCTGACCGATCCAGTTGCGGCGCCGGATCGCCGTACGCTGGTTCATCAAGTCCGTTATTATTGGGATCTCCTGAAGCCGCTGGGTCTCACCGGTGATCCTTCTGCACCGGAACTCGTCGTTTTCCCTGAAGAGGAACAGGCGATGGCTGGCCGATTTGCTCAGGGCGGCGTCGCCCCCACCGATGCCGTGGTGGGGATCAATCCAGGCTCGACCTATGGCGGGGCCAAGCGCTGGTTGCCCGAACGATTTGCCGAGGTCACGGATCGGCTCTGTCATACGATTCGTCTGTCTCGTGGACAAGAGGTCAGCGTGGTCATTTTTGGCGCCAAGGGGGAAGAGCGGTTGGGCCAGGAAATTGCGGCGAATCTGTCGTCGAAATCGTTGGTCTTGTCCGGGGCGACGACGATCCGTGAATTGATGGCGGCGGTGAAACGCTGTGAAGTGCTCGTGACGAACGATACCGGTCCCATGCATATTGCGTCTGCATTTCAAGTACCGGTCGTGGCGATTTTTGGGCCGACCGATTGGCGCACCACGTCGCCGTTTGGGAGCGCCCATGCCATTGTGCGGCAACCGGTCGATTGCGCGCCTTGTCTGTTGCGTGAATGTCCCATCGACCATCGGTGCATGACCAGGGTGACGGTGGATCAGGTCTACGAAGCGAGTCTGTCTAGTCTATCTGGTCTGTCTGGTCTGTCTGGTCCGCACAAGATAGACCTCCCCCACCGGATAGACCAGACA
>VFKF01000011.1 GCA_009885705.1 Nitrospira sp.
ACGTCTGCGAGATGTGCTTCGGTCCCCTCGAAGTGAAGTACAACTACGAGGAGATCAAGAAGAACATTTCCCGCAAGAAG
This sequence comes from Nitrospira sp., assembly GCA_009885705.1. Taxonomy (GTDB): domain Bacteria; phylum Nitrospirota; class Nitrospiria; order Nitrospirales; family Nitrospiraceae; genus Palsa-1315. Next base: position 81 of record VFKF01000011.1, read on the forward strand.
ATCCAGGACGGACCACTGAGCATCTGGCGATACGCCGATTTGCTGCCGGTAGAAGGGCCGACCTTCCTCGGCCCGCATGCCGGAATGACCCCGCTGGTGCGCGCCAAGAACCTTGGCGCCTACCTCGGATTGGACGAGCTCTATATTAAGAACGATACGGTGAATCATCCCACGCTCTCGTTCAAAGATCGCGTGGTCGCCGTCGCCATCACCAGGGCTCGCGAGTTGGGATTTGAAACCATCGCCTGCGCCTCGACCGGCAATCTGGCGAATTCCGTCGCCGCCCATGCGGCTGCCGCGGGCATGCGCGCGTACGTGTTCATTCCGGCCGATTTGGAAGCCGCGAAGGTCCTGGGGAATTTAATCTATAAACCCAACGTGGTCGAGGTCGAAGGCAATTACGACGACGTCAACCGCCTCTGCAGCGAGATCGCCGGCGAATATCCCTGGGCCTTCGTGAATATCAACGTGCGTCCTTACTATGCGGAAGGCTCGAAAACGCTCGCCTATGAAACGATGGAACAACTCGGCTGGCGCACGCCGGACCAAGTGGTCATCCCGATGGCATCAGGCTCGCTCTTGACCAAGATCTGGAAGGGCCTCCATGAAATGAAAGCCTTGGGGCTCGTCGACGACGTGCGTACCAAAATCAACGGCGCGCAGGCCGAAGGTTGTTCCCCTATTTCAACAGCTTTCAAGGCGGGACGGGATTTCTTCAAACCGGTAAAGCCGAAGACCATCGCCAAATCCCTGGCCATCGGCAACCCCGCAGACGGGTACTACGCCCTCAAGGCGACGGCCGAGAGCAAGGGCTCCATGGACATGGTGTCGGACGACGAAGTGGTGGAAGGCATCAAACTGCTCGCGCAGACGGAAGGCATCTTCGCAGAAACGGCCGGGGGCGTAACGATCGGTGTGCTCCAGAAGCTGGTGAAACAAGGCACGATCAAGAAGGGCGACGTGACGGTCGCCTATATCACCGGCAACGGCTTGAAGACGCAGGAAGCGGTGATCGATGCGGTCGGCAAACCTCACCGCATTCAGCCGAGTCTCGCGAGTTTCGAGAAAACCTTTAAGATGGGAAAGAACGGTGGTGGTGACGCATGATTAAAGTTCGCATTCCAACTCCGCTTCGTCCCCTCACGAAGGGACAGGGCGAGGTCGACGCACAAGCGACGAGTATCACTGAAATGATCGACAGCTTGAACAGCGCGCATCCCGGGATCAAGGATCGTCTCTGCGACGACACGGGTGAGCTTCGCCGTTTCGTGAATATTTACGTCAACGAGGAAGACATCCGATTCCTCAAGGGCAAAGAGACCTCGCTCAAAGATGGCGACGAAGTCTCGATTGTGCCCGCCATTGCGGGAGGCTCATCATGCCAAGCATGAAAGTCCATGTGCGGTTTCCAGAAGAGAAGATCAAAGAGCCCGTCATCTACCAGATCGGCCACGAGTTCAAAGTGGTCACCAACGTTCGGCGAGCGGACGTCCGTGAAACCACTGGCTGGATGGATCTCGAGCTGACAGGAGAGAGCGCGGAAATCGAGCGGGCGATCGCAGGCCTTCGCAAGAAGGGCGTCATCGTCGACCCGATCGAATTGGATATAGTGGAATAAGAATAGTGAACAGTGACGGGTGATGAGTGATGGGTGGGGGCAAGAATGCTCCTCCCACATCATGAATCCCCACTCGTCACGCATCACAGATCACTGATCACGGACTTTATGGAACTCACCGAACTACAGATTCAGCGATACAGCCGTCAGATTATTCTCAGCGAAGTCGGCGGCAAGGGCCAGATGAAGTTGAGCAAGGCGAAGGTCTTGCTCATCGGCGCCGGCGGACTCGGCTCGCCAGCAGGACTCTATCTTGCTGCCGCCGGTGTCGGCACCATCGGTCTCGTCGACGGCGATGTCGTCGATCTCTCGAATTTGCAGCGGCAAATCATGCATTCCACTGCGACAGTCGGCATGCCGAAAGTGGAATCGGGCCGTAAGACCCTGTCGGCGATCAATCCTGAGATCACGATTAAGACCTATCACCAGAACGTCGACAGCGACAATATTCTGGCGCTGGTGTCCGAGTATGACATCGTGCTGGACGGATCCGACAACTTTTCGACCAGATTTCTCGTGAACGACGCCTGCTTCTTTGCCAAGAAGACGCTGATCTCCGCCAGCATGTTCCGGTTCGAAGGCCAGCTGACAACGATCAAGCCCCATGCCGGTTATCCCTGCTATCGCTGTCTCTATCCGGAGCCACCGCCGGCTGGATTGGTCCCGAACTGCCAAGAGGCCGGTGTCTTGGGCGTCCTCGCCGGGACCATGGGTATTCTTCAAGCATCGGAAGCGATCAAGGAGATTCTCGGCATCGGCGAAACCATGGCCGATCGCCTGATGATCTACGATGCCCTCGAAATGAAATTCAGGAAGGTCCGCCGTCCCAAGGACCCGGCCTGCCCGCTCTGCGGCGAGAATCCAAAGATCAAAGATCTGAGCATGGACTATGTCGTCAGCTGCACAATATAAAAATCGTGGCTGATCTCGTCATTCCTCAAACAATCCTCGACGACATGGTAGCCCATGCCAGGGAGCTCGCTCCCTACGAATGTTGTGGTCTGCTGGCAGGAACCAATGGCGCCGTCACCCATATCTATCGGATCAAGAATATCGTCGCGCTCGAGGGGGCGGATAAACTGTCGTCGTTCGATCCGGCAAAGGCCGCGCACCTGGAACGGCTCTCCCCGGCTGAACGGGCGGAAATTGCTTTTGTGATGGATATGGCGGACTTTTCAGCCGCCAAGAAAGACATTCGAAACAAAGGACTGGATCTGCAAGTGGTTTACCACTCCCATCCGCACGACCCGGCTCGCCCCTCCGTCACCGACATCAAGATCGCCACCGACTATGAAGAAATCTGGCCGAAGATCAACCTGCCAATCCCCGCCTATCTGATTCTCTCACTTATGGATAAGTCGAAGCCCGATATCCGTTGTTACTGGATCAAGGGTGGGACAGTCACTCCGGCGCACATCACAACCGTTCCCTAAGAGCCGTCTATCTCGTCTGTTTGGTCTGTCTAGTCTATCTGGACAGACCAGAAGACCAGACGGACCTCTTGAGAATTTCCAGTTTGTATCCCATCAGCCCCAATGCGATAATGCGCTCCTCATTGTCCTCATACGAAGGAGTGCTCGTCATGCCCTATCTGCGTACGACTCTTCTCTCCGGTTTTCTTGGTCTCAGCCTCCTTGGCCTCATTGCGACTCCTAGCTTTGCCGAGGACAAGAGCTTCTACAGCCCTATCATCAGCGTCAACTTGGAAGAGCACAAAATCTTGATCTCCACCCTGGGAGCTGTCTTCTGGATCGACGTCCCCGATGCCGCCAAGGCGCACCTCGAAAAACTGCCGATCTCTGGCCTCGCTGATTTTGTGCTGGAGATGAGAGCAAATGGCCAACCGCCCCTGCTGAAGACCTGGAAAGTGAAATCGGGGGAATCGACCTGCAAATACTTCGATGGAATGACCTGCAAGTAGCTTCCACCAATCAGCCATGTGTCGAGAGTATGTGCGAGGATGTTCAGAACGCCTGCTCAGGAAGGCCGCAGCCTTTCGGCAGGCTTCGTTTCACGAGTAACGCATCACGCTTATTCGGAGCTGCCGAGCATGTCGTCGATCAGCGGCCGGTTGATGTCGGTGCATCCGAGGCAGATCGTATCGAAGAGCGCCCCGTGGTCTGCAATAAAATTCCTGGCGTCGGTTAACTTCTCTTCCATGACCTGGTCATAACAGGTATCGCAGAGCATCATCAGCCCGCGAGATACGGATACGGTTTTTCGTCCTGCGCTTCCGGCCATAACGTCTATACCGACCCTTTCTGTCTCGCAAGCCAAAAGTCTTCGGCTTCAAGATCGATGTCGCACACTGGACATTCGTACACGGACTCACCGGCCGGCAGTTGAATTTCCGTCTTAATAATTTTCCCTCGGCAGACATGATAGAACCGCCCGCGCGCGTCTTCGTCATCCAGTGGGTCACTTTCGTAAATCAGCACCATCGGTCAATTCTCCCTCAAGTGAGGCTCAGTATACTGGTGGACACAATCCATCCGCAACGGCCTGGCTCTCTTCATCCGTCGTTCGTGAAGCGTCGTTCGTCTCTCGCCGGGGGAAAGAGCCTCTGGCGTATAGCAAATAGCGTATGGCCGGAATAAAAAAGAGTATCTTTCTTCCA
>VFKF01000468.1 GCA_009885705.1 Nitrospira sp.
CTGACGCAGATGAGGGGGACTGGCCCCCTTATTCTCAAGTCGAGCGACGTCCATGACGCCGATATGAATTTGATACGGTTCCTCAACGCACGAAATTATGCGAGAAGGAGACAGTCTCCTGACTACTAAAGCCTTGGCAGGCTAGCATAATGACGTTGCGGTTGCAAGACGACATGGTGGAATTATGCCCTAGGATCGATAGCTTGCGTTAATACGGACATAATCGAACGACAGGTCGGTCGTCCACATGTGGGATCGGTGACGACCGTTGCCTAACTCCACAGAAATCGTAAATTCTTTCTGACGGAAAACCTTCGCGATACGGCGTTCGGCCACGAGTCCGAGTCCCATTCCGCTCTGGACCATCTGGACCTCGTCAAACCACACATTCAGTTTTGATGGGATAATTGGAACTCCGGCCCGGCCGATCGCGGCCATCACCCGACCCCAATTGGCATCCTCTCCAAAGAGGGCGGTTTTTACCAAGTTTGACGTGGCAATAGTTTGGGCAACCTGCCTGGCTTGTGCCACGGTGGCTGTGCCGGTGACCTCAATTTTCACAACTTTGGTCACTCCCTCGCCGTCACGGCAGATCGCCAGCGCCAGCGCCTGGCAGGCTTCTGTCAGGAGTTGCAGAAACCGACGAAAGGCGGGGGTGCCTTTCTTGATGGTGCGATTTTCCGCCATGCCGTTCGCCAAGCAGAGGACCGTATCGTTCGTGCTCGTGTCTCCATCGACGGAGATGCAATTAAATGACTCGTTAGCCGCCAACGTGAGGGCCCGTTGGAGAGCGCTCCTCGTGATCGAGGCATCCGTGGTGAAATAGCCCAGCATCGTGGCCATATTGGGATGGATCATGCCCGAGCCCTTGGCCATGCCACCGATGGTAATCAAGCGACCGCCGATAGTGTCTTGTAGCGCAATCGATTTCGGGCGCAGATCAGTCGTCATGATCGCTCGTGCGGCGTCTGGGCCTCCACGATCGCTGAGCTGGCTGAATACGTTCGGGATTCCCTTCACGATTCGATTGAGCGGCAAGACACGTCCGATTACGCCGGTCGATCCGACGAAGATCTGGTGCGAGGGGACTCCTACGTGTCGTGCGACCAGGGCCGCAGTTTTTTTTGCGGCAGCCAACCCCTTGGCGCCGGTACAGGCGTTGGCGTTACCACTGTTGACGAGAATGGCTCGCCCGACTCCTTTGCGTAAATGTAGACGGTCGACGATGACCGGCGCTGCGACCACTTGATTCAGCGTAAAGACACCGGCAATGGGGCCGCTCTGCTCTGAGACGACCAGCGCGAGATCGAGTAGGCCAGGCTTTTTGATGCCACAATGGATGCCTGCGGCGCGGAACCCCTGTGGTGCGGTGATTCCGCGTCGCGGAGATGTGGCAGATGTCTTCTTGGTTGTCATCGTGAAAGACCGTCCTGGTCTGTATGAGTTAGGGATAGGCCGCGGGAGCCGTCAATCCTGTTTCCTCCGGGAAGCCAGACATGAGATTCATCGCTTGAATGGCTTGCCCTGCGGCGCCCTTCACCAGATTATCCAGCGCGGCCACCGTAATGACTGAACCGGAACGGGGGTCGAGATAGATGCCGATGTCGCAATAGTTAGAGCCTTTGATGTAGCGAGGATTCGGCATGATGTCCTCCTGGACTCTGACGAATCGCTCGCCCTTATAAAAGTCTCGATAGAGCATGCGCAGGTTGTCCAGCGTCATCGGGCTTTTCAGTTTGCAGTAGGCGGTGCTCAAGATGCCGCGGTTCATCGGGACGAGGTGCGGAGTGAATGTCACGATTGGCTGCGAGGTCCCTGCTCCCGCCGGCGACGAGGCCCGTTGCAGTAATCTGCCGAGTTCCTGTTCGATCTCCGGGATGTGGCGATGCTGCCCGATCTTGTAGGGCTCTAGCGATTCATGGGCTTCCGGAAAATGATAGGGGAGAGCCGGGCTTCGCCCTGCGCCTGAAATGCCGGATTTCGCGTCGATGACCACGGTGTTCGGTTGCACGAGGTCGTGGGCAAAGAGCGGGGCCAACTGTAGGATCGCGGCAGTTGGATAACAGCCTGGAGAGGCCACCAACTTGGTCTTGGCGATGGCGGCACGGTGTAATTCAGGAAGCCCGTAGACCGCATCCTTCAGGAGGCTCGCATAGGTATGCGGCGTGCGATACCACTGCTCATAGACGGCTGAATCTCTCAGGCGATAGTCGGCGCTGAGGTCGACCACCAGTTTGCCTGTTTGAAGACAGGCGGAGACTGGCTCTAATGACTTGGTATGGGGAAGCGCTAAAAAGACTGCGTCGACCTGATCTGCCAAGGCTTCGGGCGAGAGCGCTTGAAATGAAAGAGATACGAGCCCTGCCAGACTGGGGAAGACGGAGGCCACGGGGGTTCCCGCGGATTTTTCCGATGTGACGGCGTGCAGCTCGAAATACGGGTGGAGGGCTGCCAGGCGGACGAGCTCCGCGCCGGCATATCCACTGGCCCCTGCAATTGCGACACGTATCTTTTTCATCGCTCTCACCTACGGCGCACTCCATAGACACAAAAAAAGGGAAGGCATGGAGCCTTCCCTTTTTCTGACTGTGGCTCCGATGTTTATCTCTTCGAGTACTGGAACTTCTTTCTCGCGCCCTTCTGTCCGTACTTCTTCCGCTCTTTGACGCGCGAGTCGCGTGTCAGCAAGCCTTCCTTCTTCAGAGGCGTACGGAGGGGGAGATTCAGCACCACCAATGCCCGTGCGATGGCATGACGGAGGGCGCCGGCTTGTCCGACTTCTCCACCGCCATGTACCGTGGCTTTAATCGAATATTGCCCGACGACCCCGCCGATTTCGAGTGGGAACTGGATGATCTGCCGCAAGGTCAGGCGTGGGAATGCCTTCTCAATCGGTTGATCGTTGATCGTAATGTCGCCTGCCGTCCCGGTGACCCAGGCTCTGGCGACTGCGCACTTGCGTCGTCCGGTTGCATATTGAGTTGCTGCTGCCATGCTACAACGTCTCCTTCTTCACTCTCGGTGATGATTGATTACAGGGTAATCGGTTCCGGTCCTTGGGCCTGGTGCGGATGAACGGGTCCGACATAGACGCGGAGTTTCTTGGCCATGCCATTTCCCAACGGGGTCTTCGGCAACATGCCTTCGATCGCTTTGGTCAAGAGGATCGTGGGGTCTTTTCGGAAGACATGCTGTGCCGATTCGGTCTTGAGTCCGCCCGGGAACCCGGTATGGTGGCGATAGAGCTTCGTGGTCATTTTGTCGCCGGTCATGTGGATTTTCTCGGCGTTGATGATCACGATATGGTCGCCCATGTCGACATTGGGGGTAAAGGTCGGCCGGTGTTTGCCGCGCAACATTCCTGCCACGCGGGCTGCCAGGCGGCCCAGTGTTTTCCCTTCTGCATCCACGAGGTACCATTTCTCCTGTACGTCTAACGGCTTTTGTTGGTAGGTCAACATTGTGTGTTCGTGCTCCTTCGCTAACGAGTGAATCAGGTTTCCTGTACTTCCGGTGTGCCGATATTCTTCGATTCGAGTTTTGCCAGCCAGGCATCGAGATTGGTAGTGCTCCGCCTGGTCAATACGTCCTGAGTGATGTAGATCGGGCAATGGGCTCGCAACGCCAGGGAAATCGCATCGCTGGGTCTGGCGTCGATCGTCCGCTCCACGCCTTTGTTGGAGACATAGACGGTCGCATAATAGGTGCTGCTTTTCACGTCGGCAATGACGACACGCTGAATCGTGACGCTCAAGTGTTCCGCAAAGCTCTTGATCAAATCATGGCTCATGGGGCGTGGTGTAATCATGGCATCGAGCGCGAGTTTAATGGCATTGCCTTCTGCGGCCCCGACCCAGATCGGGAATGTATCGAGGGAGCCGTCCTGTCTTGCCAGCACGACGATTCTGGTGTCGGTGTTGGCCTCCTCGAGAATACGGTCTACCCGGTATTCAATCAGGCTCTGCTCTTTGGGTGGATTGACGGTGCTCATATATCTATCGGGGTGTCCTTGGATCAGGAGTCCAGTTTGCCAAAATCTTCCGGCTTAAGATTCTCCAGCCACTGTTCAAGTTCCTCGGAGCTTTGTTTCGTAATGACACTGTCATTGGCAAATACCGGTGCATTGGACCGAAGGGCGAGTGCAATCGCATCGCTGGGTCTGGCATCGACGGTATATTCAGAATCTTCGTACATCAAGTGAATCTTGGCAAAGTAGGTATGCTCAGACAGATCCGTAATGACGACACTAATGACTTTTGCATTATACGCATCGAGAAACGACTTCATGAAGTCGTGTGTCATCGGTCGGGGAGGCGTGACATTTTCCATCGCCATACTGATCGCCCCGGCTTCTGATTTTCCGACCCAAATGGGGAGCATGTCGGAATGTTCTTCGTCGCGTAGCACCACGATATAGGCATTATTGTAGGGGTCGAACATCAACCCCTTGATATGCATCTGTGTAATCACGACAAACCCGTTCCTCTTCCTCGCCTTTTTAAGGTCGTGAGGAGATGCTGATCATCCACATGGATGGATCAAGAAGGGAACAACTTAGCATTTCCGAAACAGGCCTGTCAACGAAGCCTGCGAGATCGCTGGAGAAAATCAGGTGAAATTCGCCAGCACGGACAAAGGGGAGGCGCCGGAGCCCGTTGAGTAGCTGTGAGGCTTAGGCTTGTGGGCGAAAGTTTTGATCGATCTTTGCGGTGTCAATTTGTTCGCCGAGCTTCAGGAAGGCTTTCATCTGCTTTTTGACGAGTTCTCTGCCGCTTTCCTCGCCCAGGTTGACCTGATACTCGTTGATGACCATGACCCGCATGCCTTCCCACTTTTTCCAGCAGGGTTTGCAGACCTTGGCTTTAATCTCGGTTTCGAGCTTTCCCATGAAGAGGGTGTCGGTGATGGCTTCTCCTGCCTGTCCGCACGTGACGCACTGAACGTCTGCCATAATTAAGGATCCTCCTGCACATATGTATGAGTGGGTAGAAGGGTTAGTGTAGCACTGCATTCATGTGTAAGAAAAGAGGGGAGATTGATTGACCCGCAGATGGCTTCGTGTTAAGAATGTTCGGCGTTTTCTGTGTGAATTGAATATATGGCTATGCCCGGATGGCGGAACTGGCAGACGCGCCGGACTCAAAATCCGGTTCTCGTAAGAGAGTGGGAGTTCAACCCTCCCTCTGGGCACCAGACATAGTTGTAGCCGGACAGGAGTCCTGAGTGTTTTTATTGCGGGGGCAACCCTTCTATCGTGCCTCAATCAATGCTAAATTACTCACGATTATGCCTCTTGACATGTCCGGATTGGTGGCCTATAGTCCGCGCCGTACTAGCGATGAAACAGCATAAACCTGATCATGTTGGTCCCATCTTGTTTGTCCGTCATTTCACTTCATTCTCTAATCTCACCAAGGAGGCAGCACATGCGTAAAGTGTTGGCACTAGGAACGGCAATTCTTTTTGTCGGTTCCGTGGGTGTGTCAATCGCTCAGGAGCGCTTGCAATCTAACCAATCAGGGTTGGGCGTGGGCGAAGGAGTCGGCGATGTGTCGGGTTCGAGCACCCGTGTGACCACGTTCGATCGGAGCAGCTTCCTCGATCGTTTGTCACAGGCGGAGACGATCTATGGCCGAGTAATCGGCCTCGATCTTCCGGCGAAGAAGATGCATCTTGAGGGCGGTGGAAGCTCTCATGATGAGGGTCGTGCAGGTGGTGGCGCCATGAACTACCGCACAGTGTATTTTGATGACAAAACCAACTTCGACCAGATTCGTATTCTTGAAACTGGCGACGATGTGACCATTCAGGCGTTCGAGGAAACGAGTGCGGCTCAGCCATTCGGCACCGGCCGTAAGATCGTCCGAGAGATCACCGTCATGCGTGGCAATGAACGCCTCGCCGGTTTCGGCGGACTCGGGCAGCGCCCGAATCCAGGGACCGAGCGTGGAATTAACACGACCAGCGCTTCCACCACCGGTGGTATCGGTGGTGCAGTGTTGCCAGGGAAGATCGATTCCGGTATCACCAGCCCAGTTGGTGAATATACCGGCGCTGCTCCCTGCTGGCAATGTGAACCCCAGCCAGGATGGGGCAATGCAAGCGGGAACAGATCTGACTACGGGACGGACTATTCCAAGCCAAACTTGGTCAAGGGTCTGAACTAAGTCGCAACATATTGTGTGACTCTGTGGGAAGGGGCAGCGTTTCGCTGCCCCTTCTTTTTTTGTCTGCCTTGCCTGCTATGACGCGTAGTGCTTGCGGCGTTGCCGACTCATTGTTAGGATTTGCGTCCTGCCTGAATAAGAAGAATGGCTAGGACAGATGCGAAGGAGGGACCTGTGTCTGGAGATGAAGAAAAAGGCACGATTGTGACGGATCAACCGTATGCCGAGTTGGATTTACGAGGAGTGATTTGTCCCTATAACTTCGTCAAGACGAAGTTGAAGTTGGAAACGATGGAGCAGGGACAGATCCTTTCGGTCTTGTTGGACGATGGTGACCCGATTCAGAATGTTCCCCGCAGCGTGAGCAATGAGGGGCATAGCGTCCTTTCGCAGGACCGCGTCGAGGGATCCTTTCGAGTGCTCATCCGTCGCCGCGACGATGAGTTGTGAGGGGTATTGTTCTCCTCATCTTTTTCGATTTTCATCCTTCCCTGTACCCTTCAATCACGACCGTCACTGCTGAGTCTTTCGATACCCGTCCGATCTGATCGAGCAGCTCGTCAGGCCTCCCGCGCATAAGAGTCTCTTTGGGCGTCGTCAGATCCATCGCAATGGCAACCTGCCTGTTGGGGAGGATTTTCGCCAGATTCTGCAGCAGTCTTCTGAGGGCTCCTGGGGCGACATAAAAGGCGAGCGTTCTGCGCTCCTCGTGAAGTTTGGCGAGGAATGCTGTGAGGCGCAGGCTGGATGACGGCAGATGTCCCTCAAAAATGATCGCATCGCCAGAAAATCCTGAGATGGCCGTCGCCGCTGTCATGACAGAGGGGCCCGGGATCGTTTTAACCATGATTCCCGCTCGATGGGCCGCCGCCACAAACAGACTGCCTGGGTCGTAGATCACCGGGGTGCCGTTGTCTGAGACGAAGGCCACATCATGCCCCTGCGTGAGCCGATGCAGAAGGAGCGGTACTTTCTCCCGGCGGTTGAGCGGGCCGTAGCTCGTGATCGTAGCGGTGATGCCGTGATGGGTCAGGAGTGCCTGAGTCGCGCGTGGATCTTCTGACGCAATAATCGAGACTCGGCGCAACGTCGCAAGAGCCCGAATCGTGATGTCGTCAGGGTGGCCAATTGGCGTGCCGACGATGTAGAGGGTGCCGGGGAGATAAGTCGCGGTGGTCCTGTCTTGTATCTTACGATCGTTTGGTTGACTCCCATCTCGCGCCATCGATATAATTCCTCGTTTCATGCGTGTCTTTTTGTCCTGAAAAGTTGAGGGGATAGCACTCTATGGCCGCCATGTTTTTCATGGTGACGATGGCCCTGTATTTTGCGGCCACCGTTTCTTTTCTTGCCTACCTGCTGTGGCCTTCAGACGCCCTGTCCAAAGCCTCGTTGGGCATGACAGCGGTCGGGTTTGCTGCTCATACCATTGCGTTGGTGGCGAGAATGGTCGGAACGGCAGACGTCTCGCCGCCAGGGTTTCATGAGGCCTTGTCGTTTTTTTCCTGGATGCTGATTCTCGTCTTTCTTGCTGTAGAGTTTCGTCATCGTCTGCATGTGCTTGGTTCGTTCATCGTTCCACTGGCCCTCGTGTCGCTCGTCTCTGCCGCGGCTTTGCCAGAAACCGCTCCGACGTTGAGTCCTGTGTTTCGTACGCTGTGGGTCCATGTCACGCTGAGTATGCTTGGGACCGTGGGGTTTGCGATCGCTTTTGTGGCTGGTCTCATGTATCTGATTCAGGACAGGCTTCTCAAGTCTAAACGCTTCAATGTCCTCTACTCAAAACTGCCTGCGCTGGATTTTCTCGACCATCTCAATCAACAATCGATCGTGATGGGATTTCCGCTGCTGACGCTCGGCATCATCACCGGGGCATTGTCCGCCGAGTTCTCTCGAGGGTCGTACCTGAGCTGGAACCCCGAGCAAACATGGGCGTTGGTGACATGGGTATTCTACTTCGCCGTGTTGCTCGGGCGGCTCACGGTGGGCTGGCGAGCCAAACGAGCAGCCTATTTGACGATTATTGGATTTGCCGGAGTGATACTGACCCTCATTGGCGTGGTGCTCAAGGGCCACGGACCGGTGTCTTGACATGCATATTGTTGTTGTCGGTCTGAGTCATAAGACCGCCCCGGTCGAAATTCGCGAGAAGCTCGCGATCCCTGAGAGCCGGATGGGCGAAGCCCTGGCCCGTCTCTGTTCCTATCAAGGGGTACGGGAAGGCATATTGCTGTCGACCTGTAATCGTGTCGAGGTGTATGCCGTCGTCGATGAAATTGAAGGCGGGTATGGTCGTATTCAGGAATTTTTGGCCGATGCCCACCTGTCGCTGTCTTCAGAGCAACTGACACCCCATCTCTACTGGCACCAGGGGGATCGAGCGATCAGCCATTTGTTTCGTGTCGCCTCCAGTCTCGACTCGATGATTGTCGGCGAGTCGCAGATTCTAGGGCAGATTAAAGATGCGTTCGAGATCGCACTCACACACAAGTCGACTGGCATTATTCTAAATAAAGTCGTGAAGAAGGCCATTTCCGTCGCCAAGCGAGTGCGGACGGAAACCAAAATTGCCGAGATGGCGGTGTCGGTCAGTTATGCCGCGGTCGAGTTGGCCAAGAAGATCTTTTCGGATCTCAGCGAGAAGACGGTGTTGTTGGTGGGGGCGGGAGAGATGGCCAAGTTGGCGGCCAGACATTTTATCGCCAGCGGGGTCCGTCATGTGCGGGTCACGACGAGGAATCCGCAACATGGCATGGAATTAGCCGATCGATTCGGCGGCACCGCGGTTCCCTTTGAACAATTTCGTGAAGACATGGCGTCTGCCGATATCGTGCTGGTATCGACCGGTGCCGCGCATTATCTCGTGAGCGAGGACGACGTGCAGCGATCGGTCAAACAACGGATGAATCGCCCGATGTTTCTGATCGACATCTCAGTCCCGCGCAATATCGATCCGGCGGTGCGTCATGTGGATAATGCGTTTCTTTTCGACATCGATGATTTGAAAGCGCGGGTTGAGCAGAACCGCGGAGGGCGCTTGTTGGAGGCTGAGAAGGCCGAGCAGATGGTGGTGGATGAAGTCGGGATCGTTCGGCAGTGGCTCCAATCGCTCGAAGTGACCCCCACCATCATGGCGCTTCGTACGAAAGCCGATGAGATCAAACGGGCGGAGGTCGAGAAGACTTTGGGGCGATTGGCGAATCTCTCCGAGTCTGAGCGTGAACTGGTCGAGGCGATGGCATCCTCGATCGTGAACAAGCTTATTCACAACACGATGGTGACGCTCAAAACCGAGGTGAACTCTTCGGACGGGGCTGCGTTCGTCGAGGCGGCGCGGCGATTTTTCAGCCTTGGGGATGCCGCGGGCTCGAGCGTTAACGGAAGTGCAGTAGAGAGCCATATCCAGAGTCGTGAAGAGACGACGCCAAAAGCTGGCGCGAAGACACCGGATCGATGAATGCAGCAATTGTATGGGGAAGACCCGCACAGGGCCGAAACTCTTTACCTGTCCAAAATGTCGAAAGACGTACCTGGGACATGACCCTCTGCCCGATTGCCCTGCCTGCGGATTCGATTATCGCGAGCGGGAAGGGTTCCGGTGGGATGTGCTTGTCTACCTCTTGTCGATTCTTGGATTGATCAGCTTTTTACTCGTCTCGTCCTCCTATAGAAGTTTCGTCAGCGGGACCCTATCCAGCGAGACGTCACGGGCGGACCACGACAGTGTAGAGAAACTTCCGGGCCGCGAACGGGCCGCGACGTTTCATACTCCATATCATGATACGAGTCGGTGAAAGGGAGCTATGTCGAAAGTCAGCCATGAACGATTGAACGTCGTGCTGGGAACGCGCGGTAGCAAGTTGGCGGTGCATCAGAGCGAGTGGGTACAGGCACAGTTGCACGCGTTGGCTCCCCATGTAACGGTTACGTTGCGGCGGATCCAGACATCAGGGGACAGGATTCTGGATGTTCCTTTGGCTCAAATTGGAGGGAAGGGGCTCTTTGTCAAGGAGATCGAGGAAGCGTTGTTGAGCGGCGAGATCGATCTGGCGGTGCATAGCATGAAAGATGTTCCCACGGAACTGCCCGATGGGCTGGAGATTCTCTGTGTGCCTCCACGTGAGGATCCACGGGATGCCTTGATCAGTCGTGATGGAAAGTTGTTCCTGGACCTTCCGTTGGGTGCGAAGATCGGGACCAGCAGCCTTCGCCGTCAATCGCAACTCCTGCATGCGAGGCCCGACCTCACCATTGCGATGTTGCGAGGGAATCTGGATACCCGCCTCAAGAAGTTACGTGAGGGACAGTTCGATGCCATCGTGCTTGCCGCAGCCGGACTTCGACGATTGGCTTGGGCGCATGAAATTACGGAGTATCTGGCGCCTCAGATTAGTTTGCCTGCCATTGGCCAGGGCGCGCTTGGAATTGAGGGTCGGAAGGACGATGCCTTCATTCGTTCTCTCTTGAGCGGCTTGGACCATGCGCCGAGTAAGATCGCCGTTCTAGCCGAGCGTGCGTTGCTTCACCGGCTTCAAGGAGGCTGTCAGGTCCCAATCGCCGCCCATGCAACGTTGACCGGTACCAAGGTGAGACTGGAAGGCGTCGTGGCCAGTGTGGACGGTAAGGAGCTCATTCGCGATTCTGTCGAAGGGACGATAGAGGATCCTGAGTCGATTGGCGTTCAACTCGCAGAACGATTGCTTGCGCGCGGGGGCGAGAGAATTCTCCAAGGGATCTACGGAACCGCATGACGACATCGAGAAGGTCAGGAAAGGTCTATTTGGTTGGAGCGGGACCGGGCGATCCTGGACTCCTGACGCTGAAAGGGAAGGCCTGTCTGGAGCAGGCCGATGTCGTGCTCTACGATTTTCTCGCCAATCCGGCCTTGCTGCAGTATGCTCCGGCCACGGCGCAGCGCATCTATGTCGGGCGACGGGGGCGTGGTCAGTATCGAGACCAAGCCGATATCAATCGGCTGCTGATTGATCGGGCTCAAGAGGGACATGTGGTGGTCCGACTCAAGGGGGGAGATCCCTTTGTCTTCGGACGCGGCGGAGAGGAAGCGGAAGCGGTGGCTGCTGCAGGGATCGATTTTGAGGTGGTGCCTGGGGTGACAGCGGCGATTGCGGTGCCTGCCTATGCGGGTATTCCGGTGACCCATCGGACTCTGGCTTCCACGGTCACGTTTGTGACCGGTCATGAAGATCCCACCAAACCAGAGACCCTGTTGGAATGGCCTAAATTGGCTGGCGCATCCGGGACACTCGTGTTCATGATGGGGATGAAGAATCTTCCCTCGATCGTTGGCCACTTAGTGGCAGAAGGCCGGTCTTCCGAGACACCGGTGGCGGCGATTCATTGGGGGACCAAAGCCGATCAACAGACCATCGTGGGGACCTTGGGTGATATTGTGGCGAAAACCGAAGCGGTACACCTCGAACCGCCGACGGTGATCGTTGTGGGCGAGGTAGTGCGGCTACGGGGGCAGTTGAATTGGTTTGAAACCAAGCCGCTCTTTGGGAAACGTATTGTGCTGACCAGGGCTCAAGAGCAGGCGCACGAGTTCTCTCAGTTGCTTGCGGCCTATGGAGCGGAGCCAGTGGAGGTGCCGACGATTCAAATCGTCCCTCCGGTCAGTTGGCAGGCGATCGATGAGGCGATCAATCGTCTCAGCACCTATCAATGGCTGATCTTTACCAGCGTGAACGGGGTCACGCCGTTCATGGATCGTCTCCATGCAGCAGGGAAAGATGCGCGCGCCTTGGCACCGCTTCGTATTTGCGCGATTGGACCACGCACGGCACAGGAATTGAGCATCCATGGATTGAGGGCGGATATCGTTCCAGCCGAGTTTCAAGCAGAGGGGGTCATCGCCGCATTGGCTCAGGTGGGCATCCGTGGGAGCCGCCTGTTGATTCCACGTGCCGAGGTCGCTCGTGAGATTTTGCCGGAACAGTTGAGTGAGTTGGGGGCGATTGTCGATGTGATTCCGGTCTACCGGACGATCGCTCCGACGGTAGATGTCGCGTCTTTGACGCAGCAGCTTCGCGATGGCCGGGTGGCGGCGCTCACCTTTACGAGTTCGTCCACCGTGCGGAACTTCGTGGAGCTCTTTGGCGGGCAAGAGGCGGTCACGAAACTCGTGGCGCAGGTAGCGATTGCCTGTATCGGACCCATTACGGCACGTACGGCAGAAGAATATGGGTTGACGGTGACGATCATGCCGACTGAAAATACGGTGCCGGCATTGACCGAGGCCATTGTCCGGCATTTTAGTGAAGGGGTGCGAGTGGCGGTTTCTGCTCGTGGATAGGTCACAGTAGACGACGGGGTACGGAACTGAGTTGTTTAGTAAGAGGGGGGATTCTCATGGTTGCAGTCAAGTCGTTCATGGTTCCAAGAGAGAAGTTCATTACGGTTGAGCGGGATACCGATGCCCAGACAGCGGCACGTATCATGCGGGATCGTGGGATCGGCAGCCTGTTCGTGACGAACGGGAAAGAGATTGTCGGCATTCTGACCGATACCGATATGGTGCGGCGGGTGGTGGCGGCTGGAGCGGACACTCATAAGACGACGGTCGAGCAGATTATGTCGGCCCCGATCTTGACGATCGAGGAGAATAAAACGTTGCTCGATGCCAACGATCTGATGGCGCAAACGCATATTCGGCATCTTGGCGTGACGCGGGATGGCGGGCTGGTTGGCATGATTTCCGTCCGCGACCTCGTCGTGTTCTTAACGAATCTTCCAAGAAAGTAATTCGATGGCATTTCCCATTCAGCGGCTCAGACGGTTGCGGCAGCATGAGACCTTTCGCCGTATGGTGCGGGAGACGAACCTGGCCCCTTCCGATTTCATCTATCCGCTGTTTGTCGTCGAAGGACGAGATCGGCGGGAGGCGATCGCTTCGATGCCTGGCCAGTTCCGGCTCTCGGTCGACCTCTTGGTCAAAGAGGCCCGCGAGGTTGTGGCCTTGGGTATTCCCGCGGTCATCCTGTTCGGGATTCCGGATCGGAAAGATGCGCGGGGAAGTTCAGGGTTCGATCCGAACGGCATCGTGCAGCGGGCGGTCACAGCGGTGAAGGACCAGGTGCCTGGCGTGATGGTCATTACCGACGTTTGTATCGACGAATACACGGATCATGGGCATTGTGGGATCGTCAAAGACGGTCGCATCCTCAACGATGAAACGCTGGATTGTCTCCGTACGATGGCCAGAACCCATGCGCAAGCCGGGGCCGATATGGTGGCTCCATCCGATATGATGGATGGGCGAGTGGCGGCGATTCGTACGGAATTGGATCAGGCAGGATTTCCTGAGCTGCCGATCATGGCCTATGCCGCCAAATTCGCGTCCTGCTTTTATGCGCCGTTTCGGGATGCGGCCGGTTCAAGCCCGCAATTCGGCGATCGGCAATCCTATCAAATGGATCCGGCCAACCGGCGGGAGGCGCTTCGCGAAATTGCCCTCGATGTCGAGGAGGGGGCCGACATCATCATGGTGAAGCCTGCTCTGCCCTATCTCGATATCATTGCCGCGGCCAGGGCGCAGATGTTGTTGCCGGTGGCGGCTTATCAAGTGAGTGGTGAGTACAGCATGATTAAAGCGGCCGCCCAAGCCGGCTGGCTGGATGAATCGCGCGCCATGATGGAATCGCTGCTCTCGATCAAGCGGGCTGGCGCAGACCTCATTTTGACCTACTTTGCTAAAGACGCGGCGCGTCTCCTTCACTGACGACCATGCTCAAAGTCACGCGTGGGCTGTCCGGTCAATGTCCTCCACGTGCGTATCCCGTCGCCACGATCGGTAATTTCGACGGCCACCACCTGGGCCATCGTGCGCTGCTGCAGACGGTCGTCGAGACGGCCAGGAAGGCGCAGGGGACTGCGCTCGTCCTGACCTTCGATCCGCATCCGGTCAAAATCCTCGCACCCCATATCGACCTTCGCTTTCTGACCAGTCCCGAGGAAAAGTTGGCGCACTTCGAGGCTGCAGGAATCGACGAAGTGGTGTTTCTGGAGTTTAGCCCCACCTTCGCAGCGATGAGCCCTGACGAATTTGCAGAAGGTATCCTGCATCGATCGCTCACCCTTTCCGAACTGTTTGTTGGGAATCATTTTGCCTTTGGAAAGGGTCGGGCAGGACATATCGAAGATCTCGTACGTCTCGGTGGATTGTATGGCTTCCGCGTACATCCTGTGACTCCTGTGACGCTTGAGGGAGGTGTGGTGAGTTCGACCAGGATTCGTCAGCTCATTCAGGCAGGGAACGTGGAGCAGGCTGCCACGCTCCTCGGGCGTTTCTACGGGATTCGAGGTACGGTGGTGCATGGGATGCAGCAGGGGGAAGCGATGGGCTGGCCCACGGCGAATCTACGCATCCCGGTCGGTCGTGTCGTGCCGCCTGATGGCGTCTATGCCGCGAGAACGGTCCACGGGGCTCAGACGTCTGATGCGATCGCCTATATCGGGACCAGACCGACCTTCGGCGGAGGGGAGCGCCTGATTGAAGTCAATTTGTTGGATCAGCGCTGCGACCTCTATGGCCAGGAGATCACCGTGCAGTTTGTGGCGCGCGTGCGCGGCGATCATACCTTTGCCTCTGCCGATGAGCTGTCGAAGCAGATTGTCCGTGATGTGGAGCAGGCGCGCAGGAGCTTGCAGCGAGTTCCACAGGGAGTTCAGTGACCATGGCTGTTGAGGTGGCGATCACGCAGTCGTCTAGCAGACCTGCTGCACGTCCCGCTTTATTGGCGCATCTCGTGCGAACGGTGCGTCAGCACCAGCTATTCGTCCCAGGTCAGCACCTCTTGGTGGCGGTATCGGGCGGGCCCGATTCGATTGCGCTGTTGTCTCTGCTGCATCGCCTGGCCCGGTCCTGGAGACTCACGCTCACAGTAATCCATTGTAACTATGGATTGCGAGGAGCGGAGTCCGATGGCGACGAATCGTTTGTCAGGGAGTTTTGCCAGGAACGGCAGCTGCCCCTTGTTATCCATCATCCCACGCTGATTAAACGACGGCAGCGGTCATCGCTTCAGGCCAGGGCCCGCGACGCACGGTATGACTTCATGCGGCAATTGGCTCACGAGGTCGGGGCGGTCCGCATTGCGGTCGGTCATACCGCCAATGACCAGGCAGAAACGGTGCTGATGTGGATGTTGCGCGGAGCAGGGATGGCGGGGCTAGCCGGGATGCCCTATAGGCGTGAGGACGGGATCATTCGCCCGCTCTTGGCCTCCACTCGTGAGGAGGTGCTGGCCTATTTGGGTCATGAAGGACTGACCTCTCGCCGTGACTCGAGCAATGAGAAGCCGCTCTATTATCGTAACCGGATTAGGCAAGATCTCCTTCCGGTGATCACTCGGTTGGCTCCGGCTGCCGTCCATGTGCTCCAGCGACAGGCCGATGTTGTGCGTGAAGACGAACGGTACTTGGAGCAGGTGACGAGGGATCTGGTTCAGACGCTCGTGAGTTCTGATTCAGGAGGCGTGCAGCGAGTCGATCTCCAGGCCTTCATGGAGTTGCCGGTTGCGCTGCAGCGGCGGCTGGTTCGGACAATCTTACGGACCTATGACGAAGAGGGGCGCGCGAGCAGCCTGCAGGTGGTGGAGTCGGTTCGGCATGTGTTGCTCCAGGGAAAGACCGGAGTTCGACTGTCGTTGGCACAGGTCCTCGTGATTCTGGCTCAGGGGGCGGTGCAGTTTCATCCCGTAGCGGGGGGAGGCAAGGGGGCAATTGGTTCGGGCCAGGGGAAAGGCGAGAGCCTTCGTCTTGCAGTGCCGTCAACGGTCTATTGGGCTAGAACGAATCAGCAAATTCATGTACAACGTATGGCTCGTCATGATGCGGAACAGGGAGGCGCGGGTTCGTCAGTGCAACGAGCTGTGTTCGATGCCGACCGGTGCTCGGGGCCGCTGCTGGTTCGGTCCTGGCAAGCCGGCGACCGATTCTCTCCGCGAGGGATGAAGGGGAAGAGTCAGAAGCTTCAAGATTTCTTTACCGATCGGAAGATCGCTCGTTGCCGGCGGGAAGCGATTCCATTGTTGGTCGCGCCCGAAGGGATTTTGTGGGTTGTGGGGATGCGGCAGGATGAACGGTTCGCGGTTCGTCGAGGGACAACCAACTGTCTGGTGGTATCGGTGAGCCATAGGGACTCAGAGAAGGAGTAGAGGGAGCATGGAACGGATTTTCGGTCGACCGATCGTGACACAGGAAGAAATGCGTGCGAGGATTCGTGAATTGGGCAAGCAGGTCACGGCCGATTATACCGGGAAGGATCTCGTCTTGGTCGGCGTGTTGAAGGGGGCGTACGCGTTCTATGCCGATCTGGCTCGCGCAATCAGGATCCCGATGCGGGTGGACTTTTTGATGGTGACCAGTTACGGGTCCCGGGCAAAAACATCCGGTAAAGTGAAGATGGTCACCGAACTGACCGAGGAGATCAAAGGCAAAGATGTCTTGCTGGTTGAGGATATCGTCGACTCCGGATTGACCGTTCAATATCTGGTCAAGGCTTTGGCAAAGAAGAAGCCCCGCTCGATCAAAGTCTGTACGTTGTTGAGCAAGCCCGATCGTCGGACCATCGACGTCGCCATCGATTATGTGGGGTTCAATATCCCCAATAAATATGTGGTGGGGTATGGACTCGATTATCAGCAGAAGTATCGAAACCTTCCCTATCTGGCGGTGTTGGATGTGGAGGAGGAGCAAGAGTAAGTGTGTTGTCGTACGGTTGTCAGTATGAATGGGCATGTGGTAGCATCATCAAAGTGCGTGGTTTTTCTCACCAATTAAGCGTGCCATCCACAAGGAGATCTGGATGAATTCCAGGGCAAAGAACCTACTATTCTGGGTCGTCGTCGGCCTGTTCATGATTTTGCTGTTCAACTTGTTCAGCGTGCCGACTCATGCGCCTGAAGAAGATGTTATTTTCAGTGAGTTTATGGCCAAGCTCGACAAGGGTGAGATCGAGCGAGTCATCATCAAATCGAGCCACATCAGTGCCGTGCTGAAAGACAAGACCCGCATTCGCACCTACTCGGTGGAATATCCTGAGTTGGTAAAAGTGTTGCGGGAGCGGGGCGTGCAGATTGAGGCGAAGCCACCGGATGAAAGCCCTTGGTACATTACATTCCTAGTGACCTGGGGGCCGTTTGTCCTGTTCCTGGGTTTGTGGTTTTTCTTGATGCGTCAAATGCAAATGGGGGGCAACAAAGCGCTCTCATTTGGGAAGAGCCGCGCTCGTCTGCTGACCGAAGAGCGAAAGAAGGTAATGTTCTCCGATGTGGCCGGCGTCGATGAAGCCAAGGAAGAAGTGCTGGAGATCATCGAGTTTCTCAAGGATCCGCGCCGGTTTCAAAAGCTTGGCGGACGTATTCCCAAGGGTGTCTTGATCGTTGGTCCTCCCGGCACGGGAAAGACACTATTAGCCAAGGCGATTGCCGGCGAAGCCAGTGTGCCGTTTTTCAGCATTAGTGGGTCTGACTTCGTGGAAATGTTCGTTGGTGTTGGCGCTTCCCGTGTTCGCGATCTCTTCGAGCAGGGGAAGAAGCATGCGCCCTGCATCATCTTCATCGATGAAATCGATGCCGTTGGCCGGCTGCGTGGAGCGGGGTTGGGTGGAGGTCACGACGAGCGTGAACAGACGCTGAATCAATTGCTCGTCGAGATGGACGGATTCGATACGACAGAAGGCGTCATTTTAGTCGCGGCGACCAATCGACCGGATGTTCTCGACCCTGCCTTGCTCAGGCCTGGCCGCTTCGACCGGCAAGTGGTTGTCAATCGGCCTGATTTGCGGGGCCGCACTGAGATTCTCAAAGTGCACACAAAGAAGGTTCCGATTGCCACGAATGTAGAGCTGGAAAAGATTGCACGTGGCACACCTGGATTTTCAGGGGCCGATCTGGAGAATTTGGTGAATGAAGCGGCACTCTGGGCCGCAAGACAGAATAAAAAAGAAGTGGAAGTCGTCGATTTCGAGATGGCAAAAGACAAAGTGCTGATGGGGGCTGAACGGAAGAGTCTGATCTTGAGTGATGAGGAGAAGCGGACGACGGCCTATCATGAAGCCGGGCACGCGTTGATTGCCAAGCTGATTCCTGGAACGGATCCGGTGCATAAAGTTACGATCATTCCACGGGGCCGTGCGCTGGGTGTGACGATGCAGCTCCCCACCGATGATCGGCACAACTACTCGAAGGAGTTTTTGTATAACAACCTTGCCATTCTCATGGGTGGGCGTGTGGCGGAAGAGTTGGTGTTGAAGCACATTACGACTGGAGCGGGAAACGATCTTGAGCGAGCGACAGATCTTGCGCGGAAGATGGTCTGTGAGTGGGGCATGAGTGAAAAGTTGGGCCCCCTGACCTTCGGCAAGAAAGAGGAAGAAGTGTTTCTCGGGAGAGAGCTTGGGAGCCGGCGCGATTTCAGCGATCAAATCGCGTTGGAGATCGACCAGGAAGTCAAACGGCTTGTGACAGAAAACTATGAGCGGGCCAAGCGGTTGCTTACAGAGCACATGGCCAGTTTGAAGGGTTTGGCGGAAGCACTCTTGGAGAAAGAGGTGCTCGACTCAACCGATATCGACCAGATCATTTCGCAGTCCACATCTCAAACAGTTCCTGCCTAATATCAGCCACTGATTCCGGGACTCCATCTCAGGGCATTGGAGTCCCGGGCAGTACATCTGCAACCCGATAGGCGAGAGGGGGTTACTCCTCGCGCTGCTCAGCTGTGACAGGTATCCGATGCAGCTACGATGAGTGGCTATTTTTGGCCGCGTGATCGATCTACATACGTGGAGGCGCAGTCGTGTGGTGTTAGATCTTCGGACATTGACGCGACAGGCGAAGGATCGGCTGATCAAATTTCCAGGCCGGCCATTAATGATGGGGGTCGTGAACGTGACGCCGGATTCATTCTCGGACGGCGGTCGTTATTTGGATGTGGAGGCCGCCGTCGCCCATGCCATTCAACTAGTGGAAGAAGGGGCCGATCTTCTGGATATCGGAGCTGAGTCCACGCGTCCTGGCGCTGATCCCGTTGATGAGGCAGAGGAGCTCCGTCGTGCGATTCCCGTGGTAACAGCTGTCGCAAAAGCCGTCACGGTTCCGATTTCCGTCGATACCTCGAAAGCTTCTGTCGCACAGGCGGCCCTCGATGCAGGCGCCGTGCTAGTCAACGATGTCACCGCCTTACGAGGCGATCCTGCGATGGCCGAGATCATAGCCCGTGCGGGGGCCGGGATAGTTCTGATGCACATGCAAGGCACGCCGCGCACGATGCAACAGGTTCCACATTATGAGGATGTGATCGGAGAAGTTGCTGCATTCTTCGAGGAACGAATTCGCTTCGCGACGGCCCATGGGATTGGGCAAAGACAAATCGTGCTTGATCCTGGCATCGGATTTGGTAAGCTGCTCGTACATAACCTTACGCTGTTGGCCCGACTACAGCGTTTCGCATGTTTTGGATGCCCTTTATTAGTGGGCGTGTCACGCAAGACATTTCTTGGACAGCTTGTGGATCGACCGGTTCAGGATCGCCAGTGGGCGACGGCGGCGGCGGTGGCGATGGCAGTCGAGCGTGGAGCCGGGATCCTTCGCGTACATGATGTGCGTGCCATGAAAGATGTGATGCAGGTGACCGTGGCAATCAGTCAGGAAACGATCGAACCCATGAAAGCTCAGCATGCGTAAATTGTTCGGTACAGACGGAGTCCGAGGGGTCGCCAACCTCGATCCGATGACCAGTGAAATGGCGATGCAGCTTGGGCGGGCTGCGGCACATTTGTTTATGCGACGAGCGGGACGGCATCAGATCGTGATCGGCAAAGACACGCGTATCTCCGGCTATATGTTGGAGTCGGCGTTAATCTC
>VFKF01000170.1 GCA_009885705.1 Nitrospira sp.
CTTCGTTCTCGGCTTATCGAAATCCTCAACGTACCCCAGAGGGTACGCCTCCGGTTTCGACTCGCCTGCGGCCTCGCTGAACGGCCTTTTTGAGCATCCCGCTACGCCGCCGCTCCCGTGGCGACTTGCATGATGGCGTCATACTCCGCTTGCGTCAACCGATGCATGCCCAACGTCAATCGTCGACTGAGTTCGGCCTGATCGGCAATCTGCAGTACATTGAGTAGGAGCGACTGACTCACTGCGGATGGGCAGGCCAACCGGCGTACGCCGCCGATCCTCACAAAGCCAAATCTGGCCTCCGTTCTCAACTCATCGCTGAGGAACTCGTCCAACGCGGAGAAATCTAACACGGGAGAGAGGATCTGAAACTCGGCGCAAAGCCCGACCTTCAGCACATACACCAATCCACGAGACTCCGTATCGAGGTAGGTCTGGAGATTCGTCCGGATCAGCCCGGTGCAGAGGCCCCAAAGACCATGCCCGAGTTGCAGCTCGGCACTTTCCTCCGAGGTGCGCTCTCGCAAAGCCCCGGCCACGAACAAAAAATGACTCATAGGTAATTCATCGCGGGCATTCAGCAGGAAGATCGAACACAGGCAGAACGGATGCCAGGAAACCGGGACAACGTCCCAGCCTCATCTCGCCGGACGACTCGGCGAGACCTGGCATCCCATGCGGGTGTCAATGCGTGTGGTAATCGTCTGAATCCTCGAGCAGGCTCTCTGGTTTTTCGAGGAAATCCGAATCTTCATCTTCCCCATCCAGCGTGAGCTCTTCTTCCACGTCTTCATCGGTCTCGTCGGCGTCATCGGCCAGATCGACATCGTCATCGAGCAACTCATCCTCAAGATCGGCATCTTTCGGCATCGGAGACGCCGTCGGCCGCGAGGATACGGGCCTCTGGACCTCGTCCTCGTCCATGAACGACTGCACGGGCTTCTTGACAGGGGCTGTAGACGCGGGCTTGGGCGACGAGGCTGACACCGTTTTTGCTGCCGGCTTTTTCAGCGCGGGCTTGGCTGCCGCCGCAGAACGTTTCGGGGCCGCCTTCTTGGTAGTTTTCATCGTAACTTTCTTCGCAGCAGATTTCTTCACGGCCTTCTTGACTGCGGGTGTTGCTTTGGGTTTTGTTTTGGCTTTGGCCGTTGCCTTCGCAGGTGCTTTCTTCGCCGGCTGTTTCTTCTTTGCCATCGAAATTCTCCTCTCTCATCCAGTGGATGTGTGACGCGGCCTCCATCTAGCATGAACTTATGGGGTCTTGCAACTCACCGCCCTCATCGCCTCTGAAAGGATGCCACAAACCCGTTCCTGCAACCAGTCCAACCCCCGACAGCTCGCCCCCACACGCACCCATCACTGGCATGATAAAATAGGCAGCAGAAGAGAGCCGAACCCTTCTCTATCCAAACGGCTCTATGGTATAGAAGTAGACTATCCGGGAGACCCCATGAGCCCTCGCCTCCTCATAGCCCTGATTTTCACCCTAGGACTGTTCTCGGCCTGGCCGACGGCCGCGACGCCCCCGTACACCGCCATCATTATCGAGAGTGGCTCCCCCTACTTTGTGCCGAAGTCCGTCACTGTCTCGACGGGCTCTCCCATTCAGTGGGAAAATCCCACCGCAACGGAACATACCGTCACCCATACCGGTTGCCTGGAGGATGGCGATCACTGCGCCTTCGACTCCGGCCTCATGCTTCCGAACGGCACCTTTACACTCCCAGGCCTCGCTCCAGGCCGTTATCCCTACCTCTGTCGCATTCATCCCATCATGCGCGGAGTCATCACCGTCACCGACGGCCCCCAGCTCCCCTCCCAGCTCTAACGCTTGCCTGAAGAAAAGAGCCTATCGCGTATGACTGATGGCTGAAACCCAAAGCCGGAACTGCCCAACCCAATGATCGACTGACTCTCACGACAGATCATGTTTATTCCGAGCCATCAGCTATACGCCATTCGCTATCAGCTCCCCCACCAAAGGCGCTTCACCTCCCGTAAGGCCTTGCGAGAATCCTGGCCTCTCGTGTAGGCTGCGGCGCTCAAACAGGTTGCAACATCGATCATGAAACCAGCTGTCGCCGCCCACCAACCGCTCAACCTCACCGGAGAGACACTCAGTCTCCTGGCCTGGCACATCCCCGATCTCATCGCCTATCAGCACCGTGAAGACGAATGGTGGTTCGCGCCCCTCGATGACAACCTGCCGATCGTGCGGCTGAATCGCACGGGCCTGGAGATGCTCCAGGCGATGAACGGTCACACGTCCGTTGGCGCTTTGGTGGAAAAGTACGGGACGAAGATCTGCGGGCCTGACGGACAGCCGGGACAATGGCATTTGGAACATTGGTCTCTCCCCACTTACTCGCTCTGCTACTTCGGCACAGAGCCCCCTGGCGGCCACCGCCACAAA
>VFKF01000108.1 GCA_009885705.1 Nitrospira sp.
ATGCCTATGTCGATTCAGCCATCACCAGCCTTCCGGGAGCGCAGGACCGAGAAGGCAAGCGAATCCCGAACGTCTCGCGGAACCAACTCACTGCCGGCATGACAGGCGGCAGATCCGATTGGGTCACGGTCACGATCATGGCCCGATATCTCTCGCGCCAATATACCGACGACTTGAACCTGCAACCGGTGGCCGATTTCGTCGTGCTCGACGCGTCTCTCCAGCACGAACTTCGCAAAGGACTCCGGCTGGTTCTGAACGGTGAAAACCTCACCGACCGGCACTATATTGCAACACAGACCGGTTCGATCAAGACGCTGGGGAGCCCGCTCCTGATCATGGGCGGAATACGCGCCGAATATTAAACGTCAATCGAGAGGCGAGGAATCACCGATCTCGGACGAACCCTGCTCGCCAAAAATCGCAGACTCATGGAGGTAATGTTTGAATTCAAGGAGGTTCCCGGAGGGATCTTCGAGAAAGAAGGTATGGTGCTCGAGGCTGGTGCCGGGGAAACGGACACGGGGCTGCTGGTAGAAGGGCAACCCTTTCGCCTGGGCCTGCTCCAAACACTGTTGCCACGAATCTTTCGACAGGAACACCAGACCGAAATGACGGGGATAAATGCCCTGTTGTGATGGCAGAGGCTCCGCCACCAGATGCGCCACGAGTTGATGCCCGGCGAGTCCGAACAGAACGGCGCGGCTCGATTCACGACCCAACGTACAACCAAGCCCTTCGACATAAAAGCGTTTCGCCGCCGCCACATCGTGCGTGGGAAAGGCCAAATGAAACAGTGCATCCTTCACGGAAACTGCCCTCGAACCGTCGGTTTACCCCTCCCCTTCCACCAGCCGGCAGCCATATAGGGCGTCACATGTTTGATGGCAAATCGCCCGTCCGGCGAGAGGACCAAGGCTCCGGCAGACCCTCGGATCCTGGACACCAGTATACGCAACACCTGTCGAGCCGCCACCGCTGGACTCTTCCCCATCGCTAAATAATCGCAGATGGTCTTGG
>VFKF01000394.1 GCA_009885705.1 Nitrospira sp.
AGGCCTCTCTCCTCGATCGGACACCATCCCAGGGGCCTGGATCAGTACCGGTCTCGCCTTGCAGATTCTCGCCGCTCCCGATCAGGCACCACCAAGTCGTCTGCAGGCCTTACAGGAACAGTTGAATCGCTCCCCTGCCACACAATCCATCAACACTGGCCGCTACGCCTCTCTCGATTGGCAGACTCGTTTGGAAGAAGGCGTCCTCATGAACGTGCTCGCCCTCTTGCCTGGAAGCGATCCGCAGATGACACATGAGGTCCTCGTGATCGGTGCGCATCGTGACCATTTCGGACGACAAGCCGGCCTGCTCTTCCCCGGCGCAGACGATAATGCCTCCGGCACGGCCGTGATGTTGGAGGTTGCCCGCGCCATGGCCAACTCAAAAGTACGAAGCAAGCGGACGGTCTTGTTCGTCTCGTTTAGCGGAGAAGAGCAGGGGCTCATCGGCTCTCGGCTCTTTCTCCAACGGTCGGTCGTGCCTATCCGCTCGACCAGAGCCATGATCAACATCGATCATGCGGGCATTGGAAACGGAAGGCTGACGGTCGGCGTAACAGGATTGGACAAGAGCGTCGCCGTAGAGGCGGGACAGACGGCAGGGCTCACCGACAAACTAGACCTCTATGGGTTTTTCCCCGGCGGCGATCACGTGCCGTTCAAGGAG
This sequence comes from Nitrospira sp., assembly GCA_009885705.1. Lineage (GTDB taxonomy): Bacteria > Nitrospirota > Nitrospiria > Nitrospirales > Nitrospiraceae > Palsa-1315. The sequence goes on from VFKF01000394.1 coordinate 668, forward strand.
GCAGGAATCCCGACCATCACAGTGGTCAGCGGCGGTGTTCACCCACACTTCCATCAGCCCACCGACAGCGCCGACACCATCAATCCTGACATTCTGCATAGCGTGGCTCGCTATGTCCTCGCCCTCACTTGGCAACTGGCAAATTCTGAATAGAACAGGCACGAGGCTTGGGGGCGAGAGGTTCACCCTCTAGCCTCTCTCCCGGCACCTGAGTTTATGGGATATCGTCGAGAATAGTGGACTGAATCGATGGCAGTGGCACGGTTTGTCTGGGAGGGCCTGGGAGGACGAGCGCGCCCCCGCTTTGGTTCCCACCTTGGATGAGCCCGATCGAGAGTTGCGGTCCGAGTGTGCTCACGGCCCCGCTCCAAGCCTGACCGGTCGTGGGATTCCGAAAGCTGAACGTTTGAAAATTGTTCCCAGAGCTGTAGAGTAATCCCTGCGTGCCCTGATTGTCGAGATAGAGATTGCCTGGGCCGGTCAGATTGAACAACGGCGCGACCCCTCCGTCGAATGAGCGGACACTGGAAACCGATTGGGCCCACAGGGCCGCGTCCAGCAACGGGAGCGAGAACAAAGACAAGGCCAGCGCAGCACTCACCAGAGGACACATTACAATTCGATGGCCCTGACCGTTGAATACACTTAGTCGATGACAGGTTTGCATAGAATCATTATAGTATGGGCCAATATTCTTTGTCGATCACAGGGGGCGTTATGGAGCAGGGTACCAGGACAGATAGATGGTGGCGCACATGCGGCTATGCCGTCGGCATAGGCCTGTTCCTGTCACCCAGCCTCAGTTGGGGGCTGGAAGTCGGAAAGACTCCACCGACTGAACGCCGGGAGACCATCTCCCTTGCCGACGCGGCGCTTCAAGCGCTGAAACACAATCTAGACATCAACATCAGCCGCCAGACAAAAGAGAGCCGAGTGAACGATATCACGGTCGAACAAGCCAAGTTCGATCCAACGCTGAGCGTGAACGGTCAGTACAATCGAACGGTCAACCCGCTCAACCGGCCGGTGTTCGGTGGAACCGGCGGGGCGTTGAACGACATTACGACCTTCGACCAACGGAACCAATCCGTCACACTCGATGCCACGACGAACTTGCTCACCGGCGGCAACGTCGACCTGAACTATAGCCCTGCTCGAACGAACGTCAACCAGAATGTGGCCACCGGGTTCCTCTTCAACCCCGCCTATACAGGCGGCCTCGCACTGACGCTCACACAACCCTTGCTCCGCAACGCCGGCCTCGACATCACCAAAACCTTCATTCGCGTGGCGCAGAACAATGCCATCGTCGAGGAGCATATCTTTCGCGACCGCGTCCTCACCGTCCTGGCCACCGTGGAGCAAACCTATTGGGAAGTCGTCTTTGCCAACGAGAATCTAAAAGTCGCCGAGGCTGCCTTGAAAGCGGCACAGGAACTTCTGGCCAGCAACCGGGCGAAGGCGAAGGCCGGCATTATGTCGATCGTCGATGTCCTGCAAGCCGAAGCGGCCGTCGCATCACGGGTCGAGCAGGTGCTGGTTGCGGATAAAACGATTCGAGACCAGGAAGATCAACTGCGCCGATTACTCAACCCGGCGGAAGAGGATTTACGTCAAGACCTGCGCCTGACTCCACTCGACCAACCGACCGTGACCCTCGAACCGATCAGCCTGCAGGAAGCCATCGACACCGCGATCGAGCAGCGGCCTGAAATCGTCCAGGCAAAAAAGAATATGGAGACGAGCGATCTCAACACCAAGTTTGCCAAAAATCAGATTCTCCCGACCCTCTCGTTCCAAGGCACCATGGGGATGGCAGGGCTGGGAAAAGACTACGGCGATTCGGTGAACAAGAACCTGAGCGGCGACTACTACAACTATGGCGCAGGCCTCGTCCTCAGCTATCCCCTCGGCAACCGCTCAGCCTGGAGCACCTACAGCAAGCGGCAGCTCGAAGCGAAAAACGCCGAAGCCTCACTCGTGAGTGTGCGGCAGCAGATCATCGTAGGTGTGCGGGAAGCGGTCCGACGTGTCCAAACGGATTTCAAGCGGATCGAAACCACCAGATCGGCCAGAATCATGGCCGAGAAACAGTTGCAGGCGGAGCAGGAGCGTCTGAAGGTAGGGCTGAGCACCACTCGTTTCGTCCTCGATTTCCAACGAGATCTTGCCACGGCCCAAGGCAATGAGTTACGCGCCACGGTCGACTATAATAAATCTCTCTCCAACCTCGCGCGGCACAAAGCCTCCACGCTCGACCGCTATAATTTCCAACTGAACTAGTCCGTATGATTCATAATGAGGGCTGACCTCTATGATGGCGCCTGAGCCTAGTCCACATGCGACACCGGCTCAGGCCGACGAATGGGGAGCGGCTCTCTCGCTGCTTCCCATCGCCGCAACCCTCTCTTTTTACACCCTCCCCGCCTCGCTTCAGGCACAACCACTTGTCCAATTGGCGCCGCAACTGATCGCCTATCTTGCCCTTGGCCTCTGGGCTTCGCGTAACCCCAACCTCGTCGCTCGGTTGGGGCTGGAGAAAGAGAAGATAGGGGATGGCCTACGATGGGGACTCGTGACAGGTCTGCTGCTCGGTGGCCTGAATACCTTCGTAATTCTCTCCGTCTATCCACATCTGGGCTATGACATCCATTTCCTCACTGCCACACCGCATGCCCAACTCCCTCTCTTCGTCATGGTCCCTTGGTTCATCTGCGGCATCGCGCTCTTTGTGGAGCTGAACTTTCGAGGATTTATGCTGGGACGACTGGCTGCACTTGAGTCGCGGCTGTGGAGATCCGATCTTGCCTCCCGCCTCTCGCCCCTTGCCATTTTCACCAGCGCAGTGATATTTGCTTTCGACCCCTTCATGGTGAATACGTTCCAGCACCTCCATTGGATCGCGGTATGGGACGGTCTCATCTGGGGAATCATCCTGGTACGCACCGGCAATCTCTACATCACGATCGTTGCGCATGCGACTGAAGTCATCGTGATGTATGGCGCGGCGAGATTCACGCTGATGTCATAGGAATCATGGAAAATCACGAAGGAATCACGGCATGAACGAACTCGGCAAATACGCACTCTATTTTCTTCTCGGAGGCACCATCGTCAGCATCTCGACCTACCTGGGGTCTCAAGGCCGTTCGTTTCTGGCCGCCTTTGCCAGCACCTTTCCGGCCATTACCGGCGCGACGTTCATTCTGATTTATCTCAATGGGGGCAGCGAGTCGTTGGTGGGATACGCAAAGCATCTCTTGTGGTTTGTGCCCCCTTGGATCGTATACGTCATCACCATGATTCTTGGCGTTCCACGCGTTGGGTTCTGGCCGGCCATGGCCCTGTCTATGACATTGTATTTCAGTTGTATCGGGCTGCTGAAGCTCGCTATCCGATAA
>VFKF01000366.1 GCA_009885705.1 Nitrospira sp.
CGCGTCAGGCCATGCCGCTGGTGGTCATCAACTGCGTGGCCCTCACGGAGACGCTCCTCGAAAACGAACTCTTCGGGCATGAACGCGGCGCCTTCACCGGCGCGGACCGGCTGCAAAAAGGCAAGCTGGAGATGGCGGACGGAGGCACGATCTTCCTGGACGAGATCGGAGACATGTCCCTCCCGCTGCAAGCCAAACTCTTGCGTGTGCTTCAGGACCGGGAATTCCATCGCGTCGGCGGCACGAAACTCGTGTCGGTCAATATCCGGGTCATCGCCGCCACGAACAAGGATCTCCGCCAGGCGGTGAAGAACGGTGAGTTTCGCGAGGATCTCTTTTTCCGGCTCAACGTCATCAGCCTCACCCTGCCCCCGCTTCGCGAACGGGCCGATGACCTGCCTGCCCTGGCCAAGTTCTTCTTGAACCGGCATGCCAAGGAGGCGAAGCGTCCCGGCATGATGTTCAGCCCCGCAGCCATGGAGGCCATGGGCCGGTACGGCTGGCCCGGAAACATTCGCGAACTGGACAACGTGGTCGCGCGAGCCGTCATCTTGAACCAGTCGGACACGATCGAACCGGACATGCTCACGCTCGATGGAATGAGCCGCACCTCGCCCGGCGAATTCCTCCCTTACCTCTCACTCCCATATCATGAGTCGATGGAAGAGCATAGCCGTCACATCATCGAGCGAGCCATCAAGGAAGCGGAAGGGAACCAGACCAAAGCCGCAGACCGCCTCAAGCTCCAGCGCACCTACCTCGCCCGCTTGATCAAACAGCAGAAGACAAAAGAAGAACCGGAATAGCTACCGCAGGACGCTGAAAACGTCCGCCAACAGAAGAAGACCGTTATTTGGTTTATTTGGTTTGTCTCGTTTGTTTGGTTAAACCAGACAGACCAGATGAACCAGTTAAACAAAACAAACCAGTTTGAGCCTCCTGCTAGGTAGGGAGCTGTCTGGCCGCTAGAGAAATCAGCCCAAGCGACGCATCATGTTCGGCCTGAGCATACCGTTCAGGAGTCCCGACATCCGACCAATAGCCGGTACAATCGTAGCCCAATACCGTTTCGCCCCGCTCAATCGACGCCACATAGGGGTCGATGATGGTCGACGCCACACCCTTCGGCACCTCGCGGAGCAGCCTCGTACGAAGCACATGAATTCCCGCAAACATGCGAGGCTGAACCGGCACCTGATCCGGACGGCCACGTCCCGTGATCCGCACAATGCGGTGGTCCTGATCCATCTCGACCAGCCCCCACTGTGCCGCCTCAGGATCTTCACGCAAGACCAACGTGGCCATGGCATTGCGCTCTTGGTGAAACGCGCAGAGCGCCCCCAGGTCGAGTTCGACGAGGGTATCGGCATTGAGCACCAACACCGATTCACCGCAAAAATGCGGCTCTGCCTGCTTCAGTGCGCCTCCCGTGCCAAGGATCACCGGTTCGCGCGAGTAAATGATCCGCAACCCATACCGGGAACCATTGCCGAGCGCCTGCTCGATCATCGGGCCGAGGTGATGCAGATTGATGACGACGTCCTTGAACCCGTGCCGCTTCAGCAGCAAGAGGTTCCAGACGATCAGGGGGGTTCCCGCAATGGGGAGGAGCGGCTTCGGAATCGAGTTGGTGAGCGGCCTCAGACGCGTGCCTAAGCCCGCTGCGAGGATCATGGCTTTCATGACGAATGTAAACGGTGATGCGTGATGAGTGATCGGTCAGACTCGACGAGAATCACGTGGCCCTCCGCATATTACGCATCACAGATCACGCATTACTCATCACTGTAGTTCCGGCACATACCGGACTAACTCTGCGCGTAGCGTGGACAGCTCCGGATACTTCTGGAGATTTCGCCGGACATAGCCCAGCGTACGAGGAATGTCGGCGAGAAACTTGGGATTGCCTTTGACACGGTCGATGTAGACGAATCGCCCGGCGGCTTTGAGGTTACGCTGGATACTGGTGAAATCGAACAGGCGCCGGAAGGCCTCCCGGTTGACCGGAGCTTGCCCGGCGGTTGCCATCGGATCGAGGAAACGATCGATTAACCGGTCGATGAGCGCCTCGTCGAGTTCGATATATGCATCGCGCAGCAACGAAGCGAGATCGTAGGTCGCAGGCCCCATCAAGGCATCCTGAAAGTCGATCACGCCCAACCGCGTGCCATCTACCATCAGGTTGCGAGAA
>VFKF01000530.1 GCA_009885705.1 Nitrospira sp.
ATGCTCGCCGTGACGTTCTTCTCCGAACATCTACCGGAGGCGATGCGAGCCCGCATTCTCGGCGTCATGGGGTTGGTCAGCCTGGGATTTATCTTGTTCATGCTAACCGTGTCGAATCCATTCGAACGGTTGATCCCGGCTGCAGCCGATGGGCGCGATCTCAATCCCTTGCTGCAAGACCCCGGCATGGTCATGCATCCGCCGATGCTCTATATGGGGTACGTGGGATTTTCCGTGGCGTTCGCCTTTGCGATTGCAGCCCTGTTGGGAGGCAACCTGGACGCAGCCTGGGCCCGCTGGTCGCGCCCCTGGACGACCGCCGCCTGGTGTTTTCTCACCGTGGGCATCGCGTTAGGCAGCGGCTGGGCCTATTACGAACTCGGCTGGGGCGGCTGGTGGTTCTGGGATCCGGTGGAAAACGCCTCCTTCATGCCGTGGCTGGCAGGGACCGCGCTGATGCATTCGCTGGCCGTGACGGATAAACGGGGAGGTTTCAAGGTCTGGACGGTGCTGCTGGCGATTCTCGCCTTCTCATTGAGCTTGGTCGGGACCTTCTTGGTCCGATCCGGTGTTCTGACCTCGGTCCATGCCTTCGCGACCGATCCAAAACGCGGCTTGTTTATTCTGGTCTTCCTCGCGATCGTCATTGGCGGGTCGTTGGTCCTCTATGCCTGGCGTGCTCCGCGCGTAGGGTTGGGGGGCGGCTTCGACATGGTCTCGCGCGAAGCGATGCTGCTGGGGAATAATGTATTGCTGATCGCGGCCTTGGGATCGGTTTTCCTGGGCACACTCTACCCGTTGTTTCTCGACGCGATGGGACTTGGGAAGATTTCAGTCGGCCCGCCCTATTTCGATACGGTGTTTGTTCCCCTCATGACACCGGCCATTTTTCTCATGGGAATCGGCCCATTGGCGCAGTGGAAGAAAGCGAGCTTGCCGGAATTGGCGCTGCGCCTGCGTTGGGCCTTCGGCGCGAGCGTCGTCACCGCGCTGCTGCTCCCGTTCGTGCTGGGCAAGTGGACGCCGCTCCTCAGCCTGGGGCTGTTGTTGGCGTCCTGGATTGTGACGACGGCAGCGGTGAATGTGTGGGAGCGAGTGAGCCGCCTCGTCGGAACCAGCGTCATGAGTGCTCTGGCCACACTCCCGCGGGCCTATTGGGGCATGGTGGTCGCCCATTGCGGCATCGCGGTGTTTATCGTGGGTGTCACCATGGTCAAAGGGTTTGAGGTCGAACAAGATCTACGCATGAATGTCGGCGAGACCTCCACCATTGGCGGCTATACCTTCCGGTTCGATGGCGTGCAAAACATCAAGGGGCCGAACTATACGGCGGCGCGTGGGATGTTTCACGTGAGCCAGGGGGGGCATGACGTCACCGACATGTTCCCTGAAAAGCGGCATTATCCGGTTCAGAATCAGGCGATGACTGAAGCTGCGATTGATACAGGATTGTTGCGCGACCTCTATGTGTCGCTCGGGGAGCCGCTCCCAGGGGGAGCCTGGAGCGTGCGGTTGTACCACAAGCCCTTCATCGACTGGATCTGGGGCGGTTGTTTGATTATGGCGTTGGGCGGGGTCCTCGCGATGACCGATCGCCGCTATCGCTTAGCCGGGCGGCGTGAAGAGTCGCTCGTGTCAGACCTGCCGCATCCGGTGGGACCAGAGGTCTCATGAAACGGTTCCTCCTCCCTCTTGCGATCTTTGTGGTGGTCGTCGGGTTTCTGGGCATTGGACTCACCTTGAACCCTCGTGAAGTGCCATCGCCGTTAGTGGGTAAACCGGCGCCGGATTTTTCCCTGCCGCAATTACACGAGCCTCAGCAGATGTTGTCGCTGCAGGATCTGCGCGGCAAAGTCTGGCTGCTGAACTTCTGGGCTTCATGGTGCGGTGGCTGCAAGGAAGAGCATCCTGTGCTGATGCAGCTCGCGAAAAATGGCGAAGTCCCGATCTACGGCATGGACTACAAGGACCGGCGGGACGAAGGAATCGCCTGGCTGCAGCGATGGGGGAATCCCTATTCGGTCATCGCAGTCGATGAATCGGGGCGTGTGGGCATCAACTATGGCGTCTATGGCGTTCCTGAAACGTACGTGATCGATAAAGCGGGGGTGATTCGCTACAAACAGATTGGTCCGCTGGATGAGAGTATTTTGGACAAGAAAATCATGCCCCTGGTGCGGGAGTTACAACAACAATGAGACGCTGGTTGCTTGTGTTGCTCTTGATCCCCTGCCTCGTGTCGGCAGAGGAAGCAAAACCGCTGGCTGAGAATCCGCAGGCCGAGGCTCGTCTGAAGACCCTTGCTCTGGAGTTGCGCTGTCTCGTCTGTCAGAACCAGACGCTGGCGGACTCGACCGCGCCATTGGCCGAAGATTTACGCCGAGAAGTTCGCGAGATGATCGCGAAAAATATGAGCGACCAAGAGATTCGCGACTTCCTGGTTCAACGCTACGGCGACTTCGTGTTATACCGGCCTCCGCTCAAGGCCACGACGACCTTTCTCTGGCTGGGCCCGTTTCTCTTGCTCGTGGTGGGAGGGGGCACGTTAGCCCTCGCGTTGCGGCGACGAGCGAAGACGGTGCCCGCTCCCGCGCTCTCCGCTGAGGATCACCAAGCGGTTGCGCAAATGCTCTCGGAAGGAACCAAACGCTCATGACACTCATGTTCTGGCTCATCGCATCGGCTATGACCATCTCTGTGATCGCGCTTCTCCTGTGGCCGTTGCTCAGGCGAACCACTGCGGTCGCGATGGGCGAACGCGAGAACAGATTGGCGGTCTACCGGCAGCAGTTTGCCGAACTCGAACAGGACCAGAAGAACGGAGTGTTGACAGAGGAGCTCTATCAGCAGGCGCGGTCTGAGCTCGAGCGTCGGCTGCTCGATGAAACCGGGAGCGCCGAGACGGCGCCGGCAGCGGCAGGATGGCAGGTCAATAGCCGTCTGGTCGCGGTCGTCGTCGCTATCGTCGTTCCTCTGGCGAGTGTGGCCCTGTACTGGGCGATCGGGAATCCGCTGGCGATCTCGCATCCATCCGCAGCGGCGTTTTCGGCGCAGGGCAACTCGGACTCCGACCGCATGAGTGCCGAAGGGATCGAGTCCCTGTTGGACCGTCTCAAGAAAAAACTCGAGCAAAATCCCAACGACGGAGTGGGATGGGCGTTGCTCGCCCGCTCCTACGTGAGCATGGGGCGGTATAGCGAGGCCGTGACGATTTACGAGAAAGCCGTCAGCCTGGTTTCTGGCGATGCCCAGTTACTGGCCGACTATGCCGACGCGTTGGGTGTCGTCCAGGGACGGACATTGGAAGGGAAGCCGGAGCTGCTGATTCAGCAAGCGCTGAAGCTCGATCCGCAGAATGTGAAAGTGCTGATGATGGTCGGCACTGTGGCATTCGATCGAAAGCAGTATGCGGATGCGGCGAGGTATTGGGTTCAGGCGCGCGCGAACTTGCCGCCCGATGCCGAGCAAGAGGTGCTCCAAGAGTTAGCCTCTGCCATCGATGAAGCGAAGGGCCTCGCGGGGGAGAAGGGGATGGCGGCGACCGTGAAGGTCGCGCCAGCGGGACCGGCCATTCCTGCCAAGCCAGCGGGGCAATCGCGTGCAATCGCCGGAACGGTCACCCTTGCACCGCATTTGGCCGGTAAGGGATCCCCCACCGATACCCTGTTTGTATTTGCGAAGGCGGTAGAAGGTCCGCCCATGCCGGTTTCAATCGTACGCGTGATGAGAAAAGATTTGCCCTTCACCTTCCGGCTCGACGATTCAACGAGCCCCATGCCGTCCAGGAAGTTGTCCGATGCAGGGACCGTCGTGATCGTCGCGCGGCTCTCGAAGTCCGGCGAGGCCATGGCGAAGAGCGGCGATTTGCAGGGCATGAGTCAGCCGGTCACGCCAGGGGTGAATGGGATCAATGTCGTGATCGATCGTGAAATCCCCTAACGATTCCTCTACCAGCCTTGCCTATGGAGCGGTCTTGCTCGCTGCAGCCCTTTGGGGCGGGTCGATTGTGGCGCAGAAGATGGCCCTGGGGTCGTTCTCTGCTGTCGAGGCCTCGGTCCTGCGCGACATCGGTGGCCTGGCCATTCTCTTGACGACCTGGTGGTGGCAGGAAGGGACCCTGGCCAAGTTGACCAAGGCCGATATGCGTTTATTGGGATTGCTCGGGCTCGGTGTGTTGGGCAATCACCTCTTCATTCTCATGGGGCTCAACTATGTGAGCGGGGCCGTGGGTGGCGTGATCATCGGATCGAGTCCGGTGGTGACTGCGCTGCTCTCGGCTCTATTGATTCAGGATGTTCCGCTGCGCGCCGTCTGGGCTGGCGGTCTCCTGTCCTTTGCG
>VFKF01000265.1 GCA_009885705.1 Nitrospira sp.
AATCGGCTCGTGATGGAATCGAGGCGATTTGTCGAGGAACAGTTAGCCGGGCTTGAAAAACAGTTAAACAATGCGGAAGACGCGCTTCGGGCTTTTCGGGAACGCGAGGGGCAGGTCTTTCTGACCGATGAGGCTCGCGCTGCGCTGGAGACCTTCACCAAGCTGGAAGAACAGCACAATGAGGTCATGCGAAAGCGGGCGGAAGGCGAGCGGCAGATCTCAGTGCTCAATCGAACCGATGCGGTGATTGGCAATCAAACCGGCCGGATCTTCACGGAGGAGCAGAATGCGCTGCTCACGATCCTGAATCAACGCCTTCTCGATCTCATGCAGGAACGCAACACCCTATTGATCAATTACACAACGGATCATCCCCAAGTCCGGGAACAGCAGCAGAAAATCGACAACGTCAGGGGCGAGATGGTCCTTGAGCTTCGAGCCAAGCTCAAGACCATGCAGGACCGCGAGGCGACACTTCTGGATCAGCGGGATCGTTATCGTGGCCGGTATTTGCAGTTCCCGCGCGCGGCGATTCAAATGAGCCGGCTCGAGCGTGAGGTGAAAGTCAATGCCGACCTGCTGGCCACGCTCAAGGCCAAACATCAAGAACTGCAGATCAAGAGTGCGGAACAGATCGAGGAGGTCACGATCGTGGCGCCGGCGATTACGCCAGGCGGACCGATCAATGCACCCAATACGCAGCTGAACCTCATGGTGGGTTCGCTCATGGGGATCTTTCTCGGGATCGTGGTCGCGTTTGCGCGCGAATCGTTCGATACTTCGATCGGGACGATCGAAGGCATCGAGGAATTCCTCAAGGTGCCGGTCCTGGGCGTGATCCCGCAGTTCGACGGGAAGGAAATGGAAGAGGCAGCCCGTGCGGCGCTTCCAGCCCGTGCCTCTGCGTCGTCCGTGGAGAATTTCTCGAAACTCATTTGTTTGATCGACCCGAAATCCGTACTATCGGAGAGTCTGCGGTCGTTGCGGACGAATATTCAGTTCGCCAGTATGGATCGGAAGGTCAAGTCCATCCTTTTTACCAGCGCCGGGATTGGAGAGGGCAAGAGCACCTGTGTGACCAATTTGGCCATCACATTGGCCCAGGAAGGACAACGAGTGTTGCTCGTCGACGCCGACCTTCGGCGACCGATCGTGCATCAGCGATTGGGGCTCGAGCGGGTTCCAGGGCTGGCGGATGCCCTGGTCGGCAGTACGTCCTGGCGTCACCATGTAAGATCCGCCACGGATCTGATGCTCGGCCCGATGGGAGTCGATCGTGTGATGAGTACGCCGGGATTGGATAACCTGCATATTCTCACCAGCGGGTCTGAGGTCGGCAATCCCAACGAGTTCCTTAACATGAACAAGATCAAGACTCTCGTGAATGAGATGAATGAGGAGTACGATCTCGTGCTCTTCGATTCTCCCCCTATTCTTCCGGTCACAGATGCGGTCGCGTTCAGCTCGCGCGTCGATGGGACGATTCTGGTCTACCAAGTCGGGCGCATCGGTCGGAACGCCCTCAAGCGGGCCA
>VFKF01000344.1 GCA_009885705.1 Nitrospira sp.
AACCGCCTCCAGATGGGATTCGCGGCCGGAACTCTTCTGAATCTTCACGGTATGGCATTGGAGGCGTTCGCCCTCCTCGACTACTCCGGCTACGGCCTCTGTCGCTTGGGCCTCCGTGAACTCTCCCCGCACGGAAACCAGGTAGGTCCTCATCACTTTATGGGCCGGATCGGTGAGATAACCGGACAGGGTCGAATCGTTGGTGAGCAGCAGTAACCCGCTGGTCGCCTGATCGAGTCTCCCAACTGCATGCAGATAGCCCAGGTCTGACGGTAACACATCGAAGATTGTCTGACGGTCTTTCTCATCACTGTGCGTCGTGATGACCCCTTTGGGTTTATGAAAGAGGAAAAACCGTTTAGCCGAATCTTGAATCGGCTTGTCGTCGACCGCGATGGCATCTTTCGGCCACAACACCCACGTGGCCGGATCCTGCACGACTCGCCCATTGATACGAACTCGTCCTGCACGGACCCATTCCTGGCTCACGCTCCGAGACGCCACACCAAGCTTCGAGAGCAGTCGATCCACCGTGAACCGTTTAGACGATATCGAATTCTTTTGTGCCATCATGAACCATTTCCAGTTGTCGAGCCTGGTTACGAGAGGCTGACAGCTAACGATCGTGAATGAACAGGCTATGTTTCTGAATAATATTTATTGAGGATTTAGCGAGGACATGAGCCTACCACCGCTAGCTATTCCGTCAGGCCACGTGCTGCTGGATATGCTTCTCGATTTCCGGCCCGACCAGGCGACTGGCAACTCTGAGATCGAACTCCCCCTGAAGTCCGACCCAGAGTTCCGGGGATGTCCCCAAGTATTTCCCCAAACGAAGTGCGGTGTCGGCGGTAATCGCACGCTTCCCATTCACAATGGCACTAATCCGGCCAGGCGACACCCCAATGTTGCGGGCAAGCCGGTTGATGCTGATATCCATGGGCACCATGAATTCCTCGAACAGAATCTCTCCAGGATGGATGGGATCAAGCAACTTTTTCCGCGCCATTCCACACCTCAATGATAATCCACGATCTCAACATCGTATGCATCACCTTGCGCCCAGGCAAAGCAGATCCGCCACTGATCATTGATACGGATACTGTGCTGTCCCCTCCGATCACCCTTCAGTGCCTCGAGCCGATTTCCCGGTGGGATCCGCAAATCACCGAGCGAAAAGGCGCGGTGGAGAACCAGCAGCTTCCTTCTCGCAATCCGTTCTATGCGACGGAACCGCAGGACGTCCTCGTCGAGAAACAACCTTTCCGTTTCTTTAGAGCGAAAGGAACGAATCATCGACAGTCAGTCTATTCCGCCTCACGTCATAGGTCAAGTAACACAAACTGTGCCGTGATACAACTTCACGGCCCTACTGGCAGGAGACAACGGGAGAACGGCGCGCAGGATGATCCAGAATCCCTTCCAGCAAGGCCGCAGTGAGTGAGCAACTGTGGACTCTGAATAATGAACGAGGAACTCTACGCGACGATCGCTTTCTGTTTCATCGTTCATCACTCATCGTTCAGCGTCTTCAGACTGGCAGACTTTTGGGACATCCTGTTATAGGAGTCCGCGCTTCTGGAGATAATCTTTGTCGATGACGGGGGTCGGCTTGGCTGAAAGCTGCCCCCTTTCTTGTAATAATCGTTCGACGTATTTCCCGATCAAGTCCGATTCGAGGTTGACCTGATCGCCGACTTGCTTGAGGCCCAGGGTCGTGACCTTCGCCGTGTGTGGAATAATCGCGACGGAGAAACCACGCTCGGTCACTTGGTTGAGCGTCAGGCTGATGCCATCGACGGTAACGGACCCCTTCACAATACAATGCCGCAGAATCTCAGACGGAGCTTCGATCGCGAACAGGATGGCGTTCCCATCTTGCTGGCGGCTTCGAACCGTGCCGATGCCGTCCACATGACCGGCCACGAGATGCCCCCCAAGCCGTTCATTGAGCTTCATCGCCCGTTCCAGATTCAGCGGCGCGCCGGCCGTGAGTTGTCCGAGGGTGGTCACGGACAGGGTTTCTGGCGACACCTCCACGGAGAAACTGGTCTCGCTCTTGTTCACTACAGTCAGGCAGGTGCCGTTCACGCTGACGCTATCCCCGATCTTGAGGTCGCCCATGACTGTTGAGGCCAGAACCGTCATCCTCGTTCCGACGAGGGTCTTCTCGATCGAGATAATGGCGCCCAATTCTTCGACGATACCTGTGAACATTACTCGTCCCTCATGATTCGTTTCACGACATAGACAAACAATACGATCAGCACCATCAAGCCGATGCCGGCCAAGGTGCCGATGACAATGTTCTCTGACGCGATCTCTTTCATCATCTGGCCATTATATACAAGTGCGGCTACGCCCGTCTCATCGTCATCCAGAACACCCCTGCTGCGACCAGTTGCAGCCCTGCAATGATCGCAAAGGCATTGGCATAGTCCAAATGTGCGATCAGCACTCCTGCCAACAGCGGCCCACTGGCATGGCCGATATCCCCAATCGTTCCTTGCATGCCCATCCCTGCCCCTAGCGTCTTGAATTCTGAACTATCCGCAACCAACGCGGACGAGGAAGAAGAGACGACGGCTTCGCCGAATCCAAAGCCGGCGG
>VFKF01000163.1 GCA_009885705.1 Nitrospira sp.
CCAAATCCCGTCGATTGAGATCGTCGGCATTGCAGACCGTGATCCAGCGACGCCAGGGCTGCAACGCGCGCGGACCCTCCACATCCCCGTGACCACCAATGCGCCGGATTTGATCGGCAACCGCGGCGTACAGCTCATCATGGATGTCACGGGCAATCCGGAAATGGAGACCTACCTCAAGGCCCATAAACCTCCGACCGCAGATATCCTGAGCGGATCGGCCTCCCGCCTGCTCTGGAAACTGGTTCAACATGAATCCAAGCTCGAAGCCGAACTCCTCCAAGCCGAGAAGCTTGCCGGAATCGGCTCATTCGCCGCAGGCATCGCACATGATATCAACAACCCCCTGCAACTCATTTTAGGGTTGGCAGAAAACCTCGCAGAGGAACGCGACTTGGCTGCTGTCCACGAACAGGCCTTAGATATTATTGAAGCGGTCAAACGGACGAGTGCCATCTGTCGGGACCTCACCCGCTACTCACGGCGCGCATCTCCGCATGAAGACGTATCGGTATCGATCAACGCCAAATTGGACGAGGCACTAAAGATCGCACGTTATGCGTCGAGTTTTCACGACATCGAGATGTTCAAACAATACCAGCCCGGCGCCGCAGTCAAAGGGAACCCGGATGAACTCCTCCATGTCTTCGTCAACCTGATCACGAATGCGGTTCATGCGATGGAACAGGCAGGTGGCACATTGACGCTTGAGACCAGAGTCCTCGGCGGACAGGTCGATATTCGAATCTCCGATACAGGCTGTGGCATCGCCCCGGAGAAAATCCCCGAGATCTTCGAGCCGTTTTTCACGACGAAGGCCCCGGGTAAAGGCACGGGCCTGGGCCTCTATAATGTCAACACCATCGTCAGCAAAATGCATGGCCAGATCACGGTCGAGAGCAAGGTCGATCAGGGAAGCACCTTTACCTTGACCTTCCCCCATGCTCAATCGGACGAAGAGGGATGTCTATGATGACTCCCGCGGCCCTTCCAGCGCGCACCGACTCGAGATGGGGGCTCCAACACAAACTGATTCTCTCCATGTTACTGGTGGGGGTCGTTCCCCTCATGGTGGGTCTCGGCCTCGCCTTTTGGCAGGGCTCACGCGAGATCCAAACGGTCAACGGCGAAAGCTTCAAGGCCCTGGCGGAGGAGTCGGCCAGGAAAATCGATCTCTTGGTATCGGACGAAGTGGCACGGACCTCACGGATTGCGGCTGACCCGTTGATTATCCGTGAACTGGAACAACGGCGCGATGCCCTCCTGGACATGACCGATGCTGAACGCCGCCGCACGATGGAAAAGCGCAAGGAGGGCTGGGAGGCCAAAGATCCCCTGGCCGTCCAGGCCATCACGGGAAGCACCATGGCCGGCCTTCTTCAGGAATATTTCTCGGGAGCCAAGAGTGAAGCCGATCAACTGATCCCGCAAGTGGTCCGATCGGCCACCAAGATGTTGTATATCACCGACATCGAGGGCAACCTGGTCACCGCGTTGACCACGATCCCTCCCTTTGCCAACAAAGAGACGGTCTGGTGGAACGGCGCCTTCCATCACGGGGTCGGGCAACTCTACATCGAGGATGTGCACTTCGACGAACGAGCCCAGACCTATGTCATCACCATCTCGCTTCCCATCATGGACCGCATCCGGTATGGGACGATCGGGGTGATCCATCGCGTGATCGACGCCAAGGACTTTTTCTCGCCCTCCATCGCGCCGATTCGTTTCGGCAAAACCGGACATGTGATGCTGATCGATCATCGCGGCATCGTCATCAGTTGTCCCATCCTGCCGACCGGCGTCTCGCTCTCCGACGCACAGCTCATTCCCCTCGTCACGCCCCTTCAGCCTGGCTGGGTCAGTGCTCCAAGCGATGGCCATGGCGGACAATCCCGCTCGATTATTGGATACGCCCCGGTGCCGGAAACCAGCCGTGCCACCAACGGCGACCTCCGCAACGGATCCTGGCATACCTTCGTGTGGCAAGCCTCCGATGAACTCTTTGCCCCGATCCGTCACTTGCTCACCTGGATGGCCATCTTCAGTCTCGTCTCCGTCGGATTGATGGCATCGCTCGGCTACCTGGCGGCCAATCGAATCGTCACACCCGTGCGCCGATTACAGGCCGCCGCACAATTGATTGGACGCGGTGAACTGCTGCAGCCCATCGACATTCGGACCGGCGATGAAATTCAGGATCTGGCCGACGAATTCAATCGCATGCATCGTCAATTGGAAGCGGCCTTTGCAGGCCTGACCGACCAAGTGGCGATGAAGACACAACAAGTGGAGTCCTTGATTCACTCGACAGACCAGATCCTGGATGCCGTCCCGACCCCGATCATCATGGTCAATCAACACGAACAGGTGCAGTACATCAATCGGGTCGGACGGGATTGCTTTCAGTCCATACTGGACTCGACCCAATCGATCCCGTTGTTCGAAATCCTCCCCGTCGATGCCGCAGTACGCGAACATCTGCGAACGGAACTCAGACGTGTGCGCAGCGGAGAGGATGTCGCCGCCCTTGCGTCCGGAGCGGAAGATGCCGTGGTCGTCAACCGCGCCCGTGACCCCTTGGCCCCCGCGATGGGCGCGGCAGATCCCGGCAGCCGGCAGGACATTCAGATTGGGTCACGGCGCTATCACTATCAGTGGTTCCGCATGGCAGGGGGTAACCAGGGAGAGGATCGGATCGGCCTGGTCTTCAGGGATACGACCGACGATAGCCGCCTGCAAGACCAGCTCATCCAAGCCGAGAAGTCCGGCAGTCTCGGAACCCTTACCGCGGGAATCGGGCATGAATTGAATAACCCGCTCTTCGGCATTCTCGGACTGGGAGAGGCCATCGAAGACGAAGCCAGCCTCGAACGTGTCAGATCCTATGCCCGCGATATCGTCCAGCATGGCCGTCGAATGGCGGCGATTATTCGAGACTTCACCGGCGTCACTACCCGTGAAACATCGGACCAACGGCAACCGGTCCACCTCGAACGAGAGCTCGATCAGGCCATCGCGACGCTCACCGGCAGCATGGACGTATCAGGGCTCACGATCGAGAAAACCTACGCAGGCGATACCACGGTGCTCGCCCTCCCCGACCAACTCAGACAGGCCTTCACGAATCTCTTGATGAATGCCATCCAGGCGATGAAGGGCCATGGCTCCTTGCGCCTCACGACAGAGCTGAGAGATACATCCGTTGTGACCACGATTGTCGATTCAGGCCCAGGCATTTCGAAACAACATCTGTCGAAAATTTTCGATCCGTTCTTTACGACCAAGGGGCAAGGCGACGGATCCGGGCTTGGCTTGACCGTCGCGCGCCGTATCATCAAGAAATTTGGAGGGGACATCAGGATTGAGAGCCAGGAGGGACACGGCGCCTCGTGCATCGTCACCCTCCCGGTGATCCCGCTTTCGCCACCCCCACAGGAGGCCCCATGCACCGAATCCATGTCTCGCTCTGCGCCGCAGCCATCGCCGTCCTAGTCTCCGGACTCTGGTGGGGCCCCTCTGCCTTCTCTGCCAAGGAACGCCCGGGATCGCCCGGCATTCCAGTCGAAAAAGTGGCGGCCTATCTCTACGCCGTCATCAAAGCCGATCGCACGGTCTACACGACGGAGATCGTCAATCGGCTTCAAGAAAAAGGCGTGACCACGGCGTCTGAGCATTGGGAGCAGGAGAACGCGCTCATGCTGCCTGCCCAATTTCTCCAGCAATCTGGCAAGCTGGCAGCGGAGGGCGGAAGCGGGATCCGGTATCGGCTGA
>VFKF01000415.1 GCA_009885705.1 Nitrospira sp.
TGGAACTGCCACGAAGGATGCTCAAACAGGCCATCCAGCAAGGCCGCAGCGAGTGAAGGACCGAGGCGTACCCTTGTGGTACGTTGAGGGTCTGAACGATGCGAGAACGAAGCTGGAGGCCTGTTTCAGCATCCTGCGAACGACTAGGTGAGTCGATCCGAGAGACTCGCCACATGGACCTGGAACGTGCCCCGCGTGACATCGTCGACGTAACGGCGAAGCGCTTCCTTCACCACAGGGAAGGCGATCTCATCCCAGGGAATGGCGTCGAGCGTGAACAATTGGACTTCAAGGCTTTCTTCACCGACCCCGAATTCAGGTGCAGCCATCGGCCCTCGAAAGACCAGGTACGCCTGGCCGATGTGCGGGAGACTCAGGACCGCAAAAAGAGAAATCCGCTCCACCAGCGCTTGCGCTTCTTCGAACGTCTCCCGAGCGGCCGCCTGTTCGGTGCTCTCTCCGATTTCCATAAAGCCTGCGGGAAAGGTCCAGAGGCCGGATTTTGGTTCGATCCCGCGCCGGCAGAGAAGGATTTGGCCTCCCCACTCCGGAATACAGCCTGCGACGATTTTCGGATTATGGTAATGAATAGTCTGGCATGAATCGCACACAAACCGCAGACGATTGTCTCCGGCTGGAATTTTCTTCGTCACAGACGTGCCGCAAGCGCTGCAATAGTTCATCGCGAAGCTCAGTGGGATGGTGATCGCAAATGGATAGCACAAAACTACGGTTCTTTGCACCCTGCCCAAGCGGGCTGGAAGGCGTTCTCGAACAGGAACTCCACGACCTTGGCGTGCCGATGACCACAAAGACGGACGGAGGCATCGCGTTCCTGGCGCCCTGGGCCACGATGTACTGGGTCAATCTCAAGAGTCACATTGCCAGCCGCGTGCTTTGGGAAGTCGGACAGGCGCCCTATCTTTCGGAAGACGATGTCTACCGCGCCGCCTATAATCTTGCCTGGCCGGACTGGTTCACGTCCTCACAAACCATCAAGGTGAAAGTGAGTGCGCGCCGTTGCCCCCTTACCAGCCTGGACTTCATCACACTGCGGATCAAAGATGCCGTCTGCGATAAGTTCATGGCCGTGCGGCACAAGAGACCGAATGTCGATACCCACAACCCGAACCTCCGGATCGACGCGTTTCTCGATGAGTCCACGGTGACCTTTTATCTGGACACCTCCGGCGACCCGCTCTTTAAACGAGGCCATCGAGTGGTGTCCGTGGAGGCCCCATTGCGAGAGAACTTAGCGGCAGGCCTTCTCCGGCTCGCCGGGTGGACGCCCAAAGAGGTGTTGCTCGACCCCATGTGCGGCGGGGGAACAATCCCGCTTGAAGCGGCAATGATGGCACGCCGGATCGCACCGGGGCAGTCGCGTACATTTGCCTTTGAGCGCTTGATCGTCCACGACCCCAAACGATGGGGCCATCTGCGCGAAGCCTCACGGGTGAAACAACTGGCAGAGGTGCCGGCGGCCATCTATGCGTCCGACCAGGACCCCGCTGCGGTAAAAATCGCCCAGCGGACCTTTCAGGGTGCGGGGGTCGCGTTCGATATCCGCCTGCGGCAAAGCGACGTCCTCGACCTCGAGGCGCCGGCTGAACAGGGCGTGATCCTGATCAATCCCCCCTATGGAGTCCGGCTCAGCCGGCCAGAAGAACTCGATGCCTTCTATCCCAAGCTGGGCGATTGGTTGAAACAGCGCTTTAACGGATGGCGCGCCTATATCTTTACCGGCGATTTGCGCGTCCCGAAGTTAATCGGCCTCGCACCGTCGAA
>VFKF01000096.1 GCA_009885705.1 Nitrospira sp.
CGAGCGGCTCGATGGCGGAGCAGCCATCGTCAGTATTTCCCGCGCAGAATGAATATTTGTGCACAAATTGCCTAGGGCACGGGAATTGCTGAACAACTCATGTGTCTATGAAAATCACAACATCTTGTCATTGGTTGCTCGCTTGTCTGCTTACGCAGAGTTTCCCGTTGGACGCCGCGGCTGCAGTTGAGAGCCAGGCTCCTTCTGCTGCGGCGTTGCCTCTTCAGACTGGAGCGGTTCAGGCGACTGCTCCGGCAGCGATCTCAAAACTCACGTTACACGATGAAGGGCCCCGCTACGACTATCTTGCAGAGGGATCGAACTCGCTGCAGTTTCAGGAGGCGATTGACTCATTTAAGCATGGAGAATATGCCCTGGCTCGCGAAGGATTTTCCACACTCGTCAAGCAGGATCCTGACAGCCGGCTGATGCCGTCGATCAAGGCATTTTTGGCGGAGATCACGTTGCGTGAAGACCCGACGACTCGCGGGCGGTCCGAAGCCATTCTCCAATATCGAGCCCAGGTTCGTCAGTATCCGAAAGATCCGAATACCTCACGTGCGCTCTGGAGAATCGGGGATCTCTATGTCGAAATGGGATGGTTGCAGGAGGCCATTATCGCCTATGAATATGCCACTTCGCATATACAGCTTCGAGCCGATGCTGACCGATCCCTGTTGAGTTTGGGCGTCATCCTTGAATCTCGCGAACGTTGGGTGGAAGCGGAGCGGGCGTTCGAGTCGGTTCGGAAGCGCTCGGGAGACGAACGAATCCTCAGACGTTCGACCTTGGGATTGGCCAACACCCTGTACACGCTCCAGCGCAAGCGAGAGGCCCAACCTCTCTACGACATGCTCTACCAGCGCTGGCCGGATCTCCTCAAAAGCGAACCGCAGTACTTGCAGCAGTATGGCGATGTGCTTGTCGGCACGAATGAGCGGCAGCGGGCTCGTGCAATCGATATCCTGCTGTTTAACCTGTATCCGTCGCACCAGTATGCCGGCGCGGCACTCGTGCGTCTCGGCGATAGTCACCGCCAGCAGAATCAGTCAACCCAAGCGGAGCTGTTCTACCACGTCGCGCAGGAGCGGTATGTGGGTATGCCGGCCGCTGTGCTTGCTCGTATGCGCCTGGCGCAGATGGAAGAGCGGCCTGTTCAATCCGGAAAGGGCTCGGCGACGAACAGCGACAAGGGGACAGCAAGCCAGGGCGACGAGTCTGTGAACGCATCCAAGGGTGTGAAGGTCTATCAGGAGATTGCCAAGACCTATCAGGGAGATGTCCTCGGGAGTGAAGCACTCTTCCATCTGGCGGAACATTACGAGTTACGAGGCGATCCGTTACGGGCCATCCAGGTCTATCAAGACGTTGCAAGACGGGCTGGAACCATCCAAGACGATCCATGGCCTCAGATGGCGGGGCGTCATCTGACCAGCATCTTGAAACCCCAATTGGAAGCCGCACTCAAGGCCGGGAAAGATGTGCTGGCGGTGGCCCTGTTCCACAACCACGGACATGCGCCTGAGCATCAATATGCCGGGACGAAGACGTTGTTAGCCGTCGCCGACACCCATCGTCGGCTGGGCTTCTCCAGCCAAGCATCGCGCCTCTATCAATTACTGGTGCGGGATCGGAAGGCAGCCGCGTTGCACGAAGCGGCGCTTATCGGTCTTGGCGAGAGTTACGTGGATCAGCGGATGTATGCCGCCGCTCGGAATGTGTTCGAGAACTTTCGACTGCAATACCCGCAGAGTCCACAGACGATGCCGGTGCTGCGACAATTGACCACGGCGATGCTTGAGCAAGGCGACCGTCCTGGTGCGATTCGATTGATGAGGCAATGGCTGCGGACGCACCCGAAGGCGCAGGAGCGGGGGTGGATGCAACTGACTTTGGCGAGAGCGCTGGCCGCCGATCATCAACCGGCCGAGGCCGTGGCGGCATTCGAAGAAGCCGCACGCCACAAATTCATGCAGTCGCAAGGGGATAGGCTCCTGTTAGCGGACCTCTTGACCTCCTTGAAAAAACATCAGCAGGCCGTCGATCTGTATCAGAAAATTCTGGCGTCGAACCCGGCGCCGGATCAGGCCGAATGGGCGCGTTTGCAGATCGTCAGAAATCTCGCCACGCAGAAGTTGCATGGTCCGGTGCGCGCGGTCCTGACACCAGGCGCCGGGACTGGCGATCCGCTCTTGTATCGGGCAGCGGAAGCGATACAGGCCAGTATCCGTGTCACCACCGACAAAGAAGGAGGATGATGTGATGAATGGACATCCGGTTCCCGCACAGATGGATAGCGATTTGCTGCACGAAGCCTTTCGAAGCTTCGATGATGCGGCGGCGACGCTCCAACAGTCCTACCAGACCTTGACGTCCCGGTTGGAGCAGCTCGACGTCGAGCTTGCCGACCGCAATGAGGCGCTGCGAAAGAATTTACGTGTGAATGAAGAGTTACGCGAGCATTTGACGGCGATCGTGGAGTCCCTGTCGACCGGTCTGCTCGTCATGGATGAAGCCGGCACCATTACGCGCTGTAATCAAGCAGGCACACAATTGCTCGGATTGCCGCACGAACAGATCATCGGCCGCTCTTTGGCCACTTGCCTCAAAGACGCGCATTTGGACGGTGATGTCTATCCCCTGACCACACAACAGGGCGCCGCGGTGTCTCTCTCTCAACGCGCCTTGCAGACGAGCGATGGACGCCAGGCGGGGAGCCTGGCATTGATTCAGGATGTGACGGCCATGCGAGAGCTGGAGGATCGGCTACAACGCCGTAATCGTCTCGCGGCCATGGGCGAAATGGTTGGGAGGATTGCCCACGAAATTCGGAACCCGCTCGGCAGTATCGAACTGTTCGCGTCGATGCTGCGCCGCGACTTACACGATGCGCCGGCCATGCGAGGCTATGCCGAACACATCTCCTCGTCGGTCCACATGATGAATCGTCTACTCACGAATCTGCTGCTCTATACCAAGCCCGACTGTTCCCATAGAGAGCGGCATGAGACGGAAGTATTGATGCTGAATGCTTTAACCCTCGCCGCCCATGCCGTCGCCGGCGCCAGAGTGGATATTCGTCTGGATGTCAATCCATTAGCATCCCACATGTGGTGCGATGCCGGCCAGATGAAGCAAGTGCTCCTCAACTTGATCCTGAACAGTATCCACGCCATGCCGAACGGTGGAACTTTGACGTTGTCGGCGAGACCGACTGCGGAGGCGACATCCGGCGGAGCAGGTATCTGTCTTTCGGTGTCGGATACGGGTATCGGCATCCCGGTGGCGCAGCGTTCAAGGATCTTCGATCCCTTCTTCACCACCAGGGATGAAGGCACCGGGTTAGGTCTGGCTATCGTCCACGCGATTGTCGAAGGGCATCGTGGCCGAATCGACGTCGAGAGCGAGGAGGGCCGCGGCACCACATTTACCATCGTGCTCCCGAATCATCATACGACGAGCCCTCTGCCGATACAGGCATCGCCTGATCTGTCGTTCTCGGAGGGGTACCCTGCGTCTGAGTTGATCGCTGAACGACTGCTTGTTGGAGAGGAGACATCGGCATGACCGACCACAATACAGAATTTCCGGTGACGGATGTTCCCGCACAGGCTGAACGAATTTTGATCGTCGACGATGATCCCTCCATGCGGATGGCTTTAATGGAGTCTGTTCGCCGGCTGGGTTACGACGTACAGGGTGCGATGGACGGTTCCGATGCCGTCGAGCTAGTCAGCCGATATAAACCCTGGTTAGTGGTCACCGATTTAAAAATGCCTAGGCTCGGCGGACTCGATTTGATCAAGGAGATCAAGAGCCGTTCGCCACAGACGTTGATGGTGCTGATGACCGCTTATGGGACCGTGGAAACCGCCGTAGAGGCAATGAAGTATGGAGCAAGCGATTACATTCTCAAGCCGTTCTCGACCGATTTGCTTGAGCGGGTCATTGCCAATCTCAAAGCCCGTGGCGCGGATGCGTCGTTGTCACCGGCTGTGCCGATCGATCAGCGGTCGATCCTGACACAAGATCCTGGTATGGCTCGGCTCCTCAGCACCGTTGAAGGAGTCGCTGCAAGCCAAGCCACTGTCCTCATTCACGGGGAAAGCGGCACAGGAAAAGAGCTGCTGGCGCGCTTTATTCACAGCCGAAGTCCACGTGCCCATCGCCCGTTTATCGCCGTGAATTGCGCGGCATTACCGGACGGGCTTCTCGAGAGCGAACTATTCGGCCATGAGCGAGGCGCCTTTACCGGCGCCATTATGAAGAAACTCGGCAAGTTCGAGATGGCACATACCGGCACCTTGTTGCTGGATGAAATCAGCGAAATGAACATGGGCTTGCAGGCCAAGTTGCTGCGGGTGATCCAAGAGCGAGAGGTGGATCGAGTCGGAGGGCGTGAGCCGGTGTCCGTGAATATTCGTCTCATTGCGACGACGAACCGTTCGCTGTATCACGAAGTTGAGCAGGGACGGTTCCGAGAGGATTTGTATTACCGGCTAAATGTCTTCCCCATCACCGTACCTCCATTGCGGGAACGGCCTGCGGACATTCCGTTGCTCGTGAGGCATTTCGTGGCGGTCTCAGCGGCGCGCAACGGCCTTCCCCAACCGGCGGTGTCGGCGGCGGCCTATGCCGTTCTTCAAGACCGGCGATGGAAAGGGAATGTACGCGAGTTGGAGAATGTCATGGAGCGTGCCGTGCTCTTAGCCGGGAACGAGCCGATTCTCCCTAGCCATTTATTGCTGGAGGCCGGCGCCCAATCAGCCGCCTCGGTGCCAGTCCCCTCCGTACCCCAGTCTTCAGTGAACGGATCGTTGTGGGAAATGGAGCGCGAGCTGATTTTTCAAACCTTGGCTCGTGTGCATGAGAATCGGACGCATGCGGCGAAAGAACTGGGCATCAGTATTCGAACCTTGCGAAACAAGCTGCGCGAGTACCGGGGGGAAACGTGCTCAGTCTCGGCTTGACCTATTGGTGTTGGCCGGAGTGGACCGTTCCCGCCGGGCAACTTCTGCCGATCGGCAGGAAGCGTATTGGGCGAAACGATCCGGCAGGCTCTGTCGTTGCCGTCAGATTCTGCCGATTGAAGATGGCATCGCGTTTGCAATAATGACGATGACGACATTTGCAGGAAGCAACTACGAGGAGGCGCATCATGATGATCTTTGATCGCACCATGCAATTGGTTCATCGCACCTTGGATTTGCGGCAAGCGAGGCAGCGTGTTATTGCCTCGAATATCGCGAACGAAGAAACCCCCGGTTACCGTGCCACCGACTTCAATTTTCGCGACTCGCTCCAAGCGGCGCAGCGTGGGCAAGGGCCGGTGACGCTGGCGGTGACACAGGGCAAACACTTCGGCCCTCAGGGAGAAGGATTTCAGCGGGTTGTCGGCAAGCTCAGTGATGTGCCGGCAGGCGACCTTCCCTTGGACGCCAACTCGGTGAACATGGAGCTGGAAATGGCCAAGATGTCCGACAACGCGATGCAATACAACGGGGCTGCCGCGATCATGGCGATCCGCCTCCGTCAGTTGATGGGAGCGGTACGGGATGCGCGATAACAAGAATGGTGAGAGGCACGCGGCGAGAGGCAAGAGGAAAAGACTCATTCGACACCTTGCCTCTGGCCACTCGCCTCTCGCCCCTAACCAGGAGGAACGACCATGGAAATGACCGATAGCATGGCAGTGTCCGTTACGGCGTTAGATGCACAACGCCGTCGACTGAATGTGATCTCCAGTAATCTGGCGAATGCCCAGTCGACCCATACGCCTGGTGGAGGGCCCTATAAACGCCGGGATGTGGTCTTTCAGTCCACGCCCGTTATCAGCCCGTTTCAGCGCACATTCCGGCAAGTGGCGACGGGGCCTGGCGCCCATGCGCTCGACGGCGTGAAGGTGCTGCGTGTGCATGAAGATTCAAAGCCCGGTCAGGCGATTTATGATCCGCGCCATCCTGACGCCGATAAAAAAGGGTTCGTCAAGATGCCGAACGTCAATGTCATGGAAGAAATGGTGAACATGATCGGTGCCTCGCGTTCGTACGAAGCGAACGTGCAAGCGATTAATGCCACTCGCACCATGATGAGTAAGGCTCTGGAGATCGGGAGGTAGTCATGGATCAGATCAAACCGATTGCGATTCCGACACCGTCATTTGGGGAACTGGGTACGGCGTCTCAGGGCTCAGGTGGCAGCCCAGCCACTGGATTTATGGATACGCTGCAGCATGCGATCAGTAAGGCCAATGATATTCAACTGCAAGCCAGCCAGGCTACAGATGCACTGATGACCGGCCAGTCGCAGAACGTGCATGGAACGATGGTGGCGTTACAGGAGGCGGATATCTCCTTCCAGCTGATGATGCAGATCCGGAACAAACTGGTGTCGGCCTATGAAGAAATTCAACGGATGCAGATGTGACAGGACGCTGGAACAGTCCATCTTCGTCATTCGTGAAGCGTGAAACGTCCGAATCTTGAAACGAGCGACGCTTCACGAGATACGCTTCACGGGTGTCGAGAACGCCGTTAGCGAGGAGTAGGGCCCTATGTTGTCAAAGTTTTCCATCAATCAACGCTTGATCATTCTGGTTGCACTCGCCGGCTCGATTGCCGGACTGATTGCCGTGACCCTCTGGACACAGCAACCAGACATGCAGGTGTTATTCACCAACCTCAACCCTGAGGACGCATCCGGGATTGTGGATAAACTGAAAGAAACGAAGGTGCCGTACGAGACGACCGGCGGAGGGACGACCATCTTGGTCCCCAGCGCGCAAGTGCATGAATTGCGATTGCAGCTGGCCTCCCAAGGGCTCCCTCACGGGGGCGGTGTGGGATTTGAAATTTTCGACCGTTCGTCGATTGGGATGTCGGATTTCGTCCAGAAACTGAATTATCGCCGCGCCTTGCAAGGCGAATTGGCTCGAACCATTGCCCAAATGCCGGAGATCGAACGGGCCCGGGTGCATCTTGCGACTCCGGAACGGCGGCTCTTTGGAACCGAAGAAAATCGTGCGCGCGCATCGATCGTGGTGTCGTTGAGGAATGGACAGGCTCTTGCCAAGACTCAAGTCAACGGCATCGTCCACCTGGTGGCGAGCAGCGTCGAGGGCCTGCAAGTGAAGGATGTCACCGTGGTGGATGGCCATGGGCGGCTTCTCTCGTCGGCAGCCGGGAGCGATGACGCGGCAGGGCTCACCGGGACGCAATTGGAGTACCAGCGGACAGTGGAGAAGGACATTGAAACCCGCATCCAATCCATGTTGGAGCGGATCGTCGGACAGAATAAAGCGGTCGTGCGTGTCTCGAGTATCCTCGACTTCCGAAAAATCGAAACGACAGAAGAGCGGTACGATCCGAACGGGCAAGTCGTGCGGAGCGAACAGCGAGGACAGGAGAAGTCGAATGGCGTCAATGGTGTATCCGGTGGCGTCCCCGGCGTCCAATCGAATGTGCCGCCCGGGACCGACCAGGAGCCGCCTCAAACCAGCTCGACCAGCAATCAGACCAAAAACGAGACGGTGAACTACGAAATCAGCCGGACCGTGTCCCGGATCGTGGAATCCAGCGGCAGCATTAAGCAGCTCTCTGTAGCGGTGCTTGTGGATGGCATCTACGAAGGGGCCAAGGCGACTGCAGACGGAAAGCAGGCAGCCGATCAGGCCAAGAAGTATATCCCACGGTCTGAAGAAGACATGAAGCGCATCGAGGAGATCGTGAAAAAAGCGATGGGGTATTCGGCGGACCGGCAGGATCAAGTACAGGTGACGAATGTGCAGTTCGATATTGCGACCGAAGAGCCGTCTACTCTGGGTGTCGAGGCCTCGGCCGATGCGACGAATCCCTTCATGCCGTATGTTCGGTATGGGGTCGGCGGGCTGCTCTTTCTCCTGATTCTGTTCATGGTCGTGCGCCCGTTGTTGGGCATGTTGGGATCGACGGGGACCGCATTGGAGCAAAGCGCCACCGCGTCATTGCCTGCTTCGGTCAGTCAGGTCGAAGCGGCGCTGGATGGGAAGCCGCGTTCACAACTCATCGATATGGCGCGCAGCAACCCCGATGCGACGGCGGTGGTCGTGAAACAATGGCTGAAGACCAATCAATAGTGAGGAGCGTTGTGGATGGCTATCCAGTTATCGGGTGAACAGAAAGCGGCAATCCTGTTGCGGGCGATCGGCGAAGATGCCGCAGCGTTGGTCATGAAGAGCCTTGATCCAAAGGAGATCCGCAAGTTGGGATCCTTCATGAGCGACACGGCGAACATTTCGAAGGACGAAGAGCTGAGCGTGATGGAGGATTTTGAGAGGGCGAGCGCGTCTGGCGATGTGTCCTTTCACGGGAAGGAATATATCAAAAACATTTTGACCAAGGCGCTCGGCCCTGAGAAAGCGGCCCGGCTTCTTGAATCCATGAATAGCCGGGTCTATCCAGGGCTCGAAGCCTTGAAATGGGTGGATGCCAAGGCCGTGTCTCAAATGCTGAAGATCGAACATCCGCAAACTATCTCTCTCATCATGGCCCATATGGAGCCGGAGCAGGCAGGACAGGTGCTCGTTGGTCTGCCGACCGAGCTGCGGGCAGATGTGGCCCATCGGTTGGCCACGATGGAGGAAGTGCAGCCGGACGTGCTTGAGGAATTGAGCGGTGCGCTCCAAGACTTGCTGATTGCCAGCTCCGGAGTCCAATCCCTGAGCGTCGGTGGTTCTAAGGTGATCGCGGATATTCTCACTCGGGTGGA
This sequence comes from Nitrospira sp., assembly GCA_009885705.1. Classification (GTDB taxonomy): domain Bacteria; phylum Nitrospirota; class Nitrospiria; order Nitrospirales; family Nitrospiraceae; genus Palsa-1315. The sequence continues at coordinate 8,746 of VFKF01000096.1, forward strand.
TAAAGCGACTGAAGGCGGCATTATGGCGAAGATTGCCGAGCGGAATCAGACCCTGGCCGATGTCATCCGTGCTTTGATGTTCGTGTTCGACGATTTAATCAAACTCGACGATCGTGGGATGCAAGAGCTGATGAAAGAAGTCAGCAAGGAAGATTTGCCTGTCGCGCTCCGTGGAGCCAGTCCGGACGTGAAGGAGAAGTTCCTGAAGAACATGTCCAGCCGCGCGTCAGAAATGCTGAAAGAAGATATGGAGGCTCGAGGACCGGTGAAGGTGGCGGATGTGGAGAGGGCACAACAGAATATTCTGAAAGTGTGCCGGAAGTTGGAAGAAGAAGGCCGCATTGTAATCTCAGGTGCTGGGGAGGCGCTGGTCTAAATGGCGAGTCCCCTGAGCATGGAGTCCACCCTTTCGAAGGCTGCACCGCGTGCCACCTGGCAACGTGATACGTCCATCTTGATCGTCGACGATGAGCTGTCGATCCAGAAGTTGCTGACCGTATTGCTCCAATCAGATGGGTACCGCATCCGTGCGGTTGGGTCGGCGCGGGAAGCGCTCGCGGCGCTCAAGATCGCACCGGCCTCGTTGATGATCACCGACATAAAATTGCCTGACCAGGATGGTCTATCCCTGCTCCAGCAGGCCTCCAAGATCGATCCACGCATGATCGGGGTGGTGATGACGGGATATGCCACGGTCGATCTCGCCGTGCAAGCGATGAAGGCCGGTGCAACTGAATTTCTGATGAAACCCTTCGAGTGCGACATGGTGCTCTTGACGGTCAAACGGCTCCTCGAGCTCTACCGTCTTCGGGTTGAAAATGCCGTGTTGAAACAGGCGGTGGTGCGTGAAGGCGGCGTGCGGTTGGAAAATCCCTCATTGATCGATTTTGGGACCGGCCATCAGTTCGTCACGACCAGCGGCCCGTCCGACTACGACCGGGGGATTGCCGAAGGCGAACGCCGAGTGGCGGTACGGGACGAAGCTTCGCAGCGGCATGAGCAGACGCTGTTCGCGAATGCCGTGCAGCAGCTGGAGGAAGTCTGGAGATCGTTCGGCAGCACGATGGAGTCCGATGTGACTGCCTTGGCCTTCAGCTTAGCGACCAGGATCTTGCGAGGCACGATCGCCGAGCATCAGGATGTCGTGACGGCGCAGTTGAAAGCAGCCTTGGCGACCATTCGTGAATCAGGCGTGGTGACGGTCCGTACCCACCCCTCAGATGTGTCGGTCCTTGAAGCGGCGAGGCCGGAACTGAGTCGCGATCGAGAGTCAGCGTTAGTCCTGCACATTGAAGGCGATGCTTCGCTCTTGCGTGGCAGTTGTGTTGTGGCCACGACGAATCGATTGGTCGATGCTTCCCTGGACGCGCAGTTGCTGCGGCTTGGGGAGGTCTTACAGAAACGGGGGCGTAGTGGATCTCGCTGAACTGATTGAACGGACAGACCCTCTTGCCGTCTCCGGCCGTGTGGCGCAGGCGGTTGGGATTGTAATCGAGGGGTATGGCCCCATGACGTCTGTGGGAGAGCTCTGCGAGGTGACGCGCGAAGACGGAGAAGGAGCCGTGCTCGCCGAGGTCGTCGGATTTCGCGGTGACCGTGTACTCCTGATGCCGCTTGGGGAGATGCGAGGGATCGGTCCTGGGAGCCGGCTCTTGATGAAAGGGCATTGTGCGTCGGTGCCGGTTGGTCCGCAACTACTGGGTCGGGTGCTGGATGGACTTGGCGAACCGCTCGATGGAAAGGGTCCTTTAGTGACCGAGCGTCAATATCCGCTCCATGCGGCCCCCCTCAACCCGCTTCAGCGCGCGCGCATTACCAAACCGCTGGATCTCGGTGTCCGGGCGATCAATGCCTGTCTGACATGTGGCCTGGGCCAAAAAGTCGGGATCTTTGCCAGTGCGGGTGTGGGCAAAAGCGTTTTGCTTGGCATGATGAGCCGCTACACCAGAGCCGATGTGAATGTGATTGCCTTGATCGGTGAACGAGGCAGAGAAGTGAACGAATTCCTCGAACGGGATCTCACGCCGGCCGCACTACAACGGTCGGTCGTCATTGTGGCCACGTCGGATCAGCCTCCGCTGGTGCGGTTGCGGGGCGCATTGATCGCGACGGCGATTGCAGAGTATTTTCGCGATTGCGGAAAGCAGGTCCTCTTGATGATGGACTCGCTGACCCGCTTAGCCCATAGCCAGCGTGAAGTGGGGCTTGCCATCGGCGAACCGCCGACCACAAAGGGATATACGCCGTCGGTCTTTACGTTTCTTCCAAAGCTCCTGGAGCGGGTCGGGACCGGTCCTGGATCCGGCACGATCACTGGACTTTATACGGTGCTGATGGACGGCGACGAGGTATCCGACCCTATTGCCGAAACCGTGCGATCCATCCTCGATGGGCATATCGTGCTGTCACGGCAGATGGCCGCTCGCAATCATTTTCCGGCGATCGACCTGCTGAACAGCACGAGCCGGGTCATGAAAGACATCGTGGGGCGCGAGCATTATTCGGCAGCCCGGTCCATGGTCGAACTCATGGCCCGCTACCAACAATCGGAAGATCTCATCCTATTAGGTGCCTATAAGGCGGGGACAAACAAGGCGCTGGACCGGGCCGTATCCGCGCAAGATGGGATCGATGCTTTTCTTCGCCAGGAGATCGAACAACCGGCCGATCTTGGGGCATCGGTTCAGGATTTACTCGCACTGATGAAGAGCAGCGCATGAAACTCGATGCGGTACGACGCTATCGTGCACAAGTGGAAGACCTGTTGCGTATGGACCTGCTTCACGCTCGCCAGAATCTTCACGATGCTGAATCCGCCTATCAGGCCCTCGATGAACAGGCGCGGATGACGGCTGAGCGGTATGTGGCCAAGGCCAGCAGTGGGATCGCGTTGGAAGAGTTTCTTGAATGGCAGGTCACCTGTGACGCGGAAGCCGTCTTGCTTACGCAAGCCTGGCAGGCTGAATGCCGGTGTCGTGAAGAATGGCATCAGAAGCAGCAAGAGTTGCAGATTGCGATGCAGGAGCGCCGGACACTCGACCGTCTTGCTGAGCGGCTACGTCAGCAGCTGCGAGTGATCCAGTATCGCGCCGAGCAATCACAAATGGATGAGTCTGCACGCCGTACGAGTGGAGTGACGAACTCGCATACATCATGATGAGCCAATATCGGATGGACCAACAACGAGACCGGATTACGCTCTCGCGCACTCACACGGAGGGACCTCGCCGTTCTCCCATAGGGTGGGGGAGACAGATCTGGTCGGTTTCGATCATGCTGGGTGTGATCATGGTCTTGTGCTGGACGGTCGTGCAGCTCAACGATGCCTCGTCCGCTCCTGCGACGGCTCCTACTGCCACTCGCAAGGCGCTCCCCAAGGCGGACAATTTAAATGGATTGCCTGCTGAGTTGATGCCACCGGATGAGACCAAGGTCTCTTCGGCTGAGTCTCCATCGGCAGAGGCGGCACAAACGCAAGGCCCAGCGATCAATATGCCGGAGGAAGTGGTGGCGATGTTCCAACAGCGGCAAGATGATTTGGAACGTCGAGAGAAAACGGTCAGAACATCGGAGGATCGACTGACGAATCTCAGGGCTGAAATTGAGCAGATTTTGAGCAAAGTCGAGGCGGCAGAACAGCGCCGCCTCCGTGCGAAGGAACAACAAGTAAAGGCGGCTGCAGGGCAGAGCGCTGCACAGAGCGCGGCGCAGAAGAAACAAGCGGCCGATGAGCACAGTCAACGATACGCACAGTTGACGAAGATTTATGAAAGTATGCCTGCCGAGGAAGCTGCCGCACGTCTTGAAAAGATGCCGGATCGAAAGGCCTTGGAGATTCTCCGTTTGGTAAAAGGCAAGACTGCCGGATCAATTCTTGCGCAGGTGAAAGTGGACCGCGCCGCAAAACTCACCGAACAATTGCTTTCCAACCCCTGACCGATTCCTGTCTCCTGTGTGCTCCCGGTATTCTTTACCCCATCATCCGGCATCTTTTTCCTCCGTCGTGTTTCTTGCCGCATCGATTGCCAGAAAGTGCACGCCAATCGAGAGATGTCTCGCCATTCGGTCTGGCATGAGCCTTGAAAGACCCACAATCGACAATGTGCCCACATTACCCATCAGGACAACGAGGACCTATGGACTTTCAACAACTCAGCCCACAGATCGGCACCGCACCGGCGAGCGGAGATCTCCAGCCATTCGCTGCTGGAAACTCGGTTGGCGTTGCTTCTCAGGAGAGGGGATTCTCATCCGTTTTGCAGGCCGCTTCTCAGCGAGTCGAAGCCAGGCGGGACGTGAAGTCGCGCGCCTCTCAGGCTGAGCGAGAAAGTCGGTCATCCGGCACCACGCAGTCAACGCACCGTGGTCTCACATCCAAAACCGATGGCTGTCGAGGGCCCAAACCACGTGCTTCTCAGTCAGAGCCTGAAGATCGGCCATCCAGTACGACTCCGTCGGTTCACCGTAGCCAGATGCAGAAGGCGACAGACACCGCGGACAACATGGATACAGAGTCTCCTCTTCCTCAGACTGAGACCGACGATCACTCCTCCGTAAGCAAATCCAATCTGTCGACGACCTCACAACAGGAGACGGCTTCAAGTTCGGACAGCGAGTCTCAGGCCCCGCAGACTGAGACCGAAGACGGTTCGTCCTCGACCACGTCTGTCTCTGATCCCCTGTTGACCTCGTTGGTTGGGGCTACGTTGGTGGCTCCACCCTCCCAGGTCGATACGACGCAGGTCGTCCTTGGGTCGGATCTGCCAACAGCCGACGTTGATGGGCGCTCAGTCGTATCCGAATCGTTGATGAGCCAACCGGCCATTCAGCCGGCTGAGAAGGGCTTGGGACTGGTTTCTTCAGACAACCGGACCGAGGTTCCTGCCGTTCAGCCTCAGGCTTCTGTTATGGGTGACATCCTTGCCAAGGTGTCTCCGTCGGCGTCAGAGGTGACAACAGACCGAGAGCACACAGATATCTCTGCAACGTCTGTTGAGCCATCCGACATAGGGGCACCGCTCACGGCTCAACAGGTGCAGAAAACTGAAAACCCTGTTCTGGCTCAGGGTTTCCCCATCAAGGAACAGCAAGAAAGCGAAGCTACTCAGCCTCCTGTTCCATCAACGCCAATGGCGTCGCAAGGTCAGGAGCTCACTCAGCAGACCGCGACGATGACGACGCTGCAGCCTGGTCAGAAGGGTGAAGAGGTTGCTGCAGAGTCCGACTGGTTACCGGAACAACAGATTGCTGGGAAGGGTGAGTTGTCCCTCCGTCAACAACATCGTGAGGCCACCTCTTCGGTGGCGCAAGCCGCCGTGGCCACAGCTGAAAGCATGCCGGCTGAGGGACAGGGCTTCAACCCAGGAGCAGGCGGACAGAAAAAGGACGAGGGGCTGAAGTGGCTGTCTCATCTCGACCTTCAATCGACGGAGGTCTCGTCGCCCATCCCGCAGTCAAGGACGAGTGAATCAGTTGAAGGGGGAACCCAATATTCGTCGTATCAGCAGGGGCAAGGCGGTACTCCTCCGAATATCAAGTCTGCCCCGGCATCCTCTGTTCCTGTGCCACCTCAGGCCAATCTGTTAAGCCCCGATGCAGAGCCGGTGCCTGTTCCACGGACACAGGCCGTGCAGTTCGACCTGTCTCCCGTCGAGTTCGGTCAGCTTCGTGTTCGTGTCGTTTTGTCCGACCATACGATTCATACACACATGTCGACCGATCGGGCCGAACTCGGTCAGATGCTCACTGGTCAGCAGGAACAATTGAGTAGCCAGTTATCGACGGCCGGTTTGGATTTAGGGCGTTTCCAGGTGCATGTCGATCAGGATCGTACGAACCAATCCGGGCAGGATTGGCAGTCGAAGGCCCATCAAGGCCCGTCCCAGCAGCGGCGAGAGTCCCGGTCGCAGGACTCCCCTCAAGATGCACCGGTTCCCTCGGCGCCGCGAACCGGCATCCTCAGCTATTTTGCATAACGTGTGAACGAAGGAGACGCATCATGGCTACTATTAACGGCGCTACATCATCGACGATCGCATCCGCGGCCAATCCGACGCCGGCATCGTTGAAACAGGCCGAACTTGGGAAGAACGATTTTCTTAATCTGCTCGTGACGCAGCTGAAGAACCAGGACCCCTTGAAGCCAATGGATAGCTCGTCGTTCGTGGCGGAATTAGCGCAGTTCAGCCAGCTGGAACAGAGTTCCAATCAATCGACCCTGCTGGGAAAGGTTCTCGATGCGCAGAACTCGAGTCTGCAGTATTCCTTGCTGCCCTTGATTGGCAGGGATGTGCGTGTCGAGGGGGCGATCATTCAATTAGGCACGACGCCTGCGCCGCTCGACTACAATTTGAACGAAGATGCGGTGTCTGTCAGGGCGTCTATTCTAAATGCGAGTAATCAGACAATCCGGACGCTCGATCTCGGAGCGCAGAGCGCCGGGAAACAGCAAGTGATCTGGGACGGACGAGACGGGAATGGGACACTGATGCCGCCAGGGACCTATACCTATTCGGTGGCGGCCAGGAATAGTCAGAATCAACCGGTGCCGATCACGGCCACCTCGCGACTCACCGTGACCGGCATTCGGGTAGTCGAGGGACAGCCGCAACTGGCTGCGGGCGAGAATACGATCGATCCAAGCGCCGTCATCGAGTTTCGTTGAGATGTCTGAAAGAGGTTGTTGTCATTCATTGTCATAGCATTCAGAAGGAGGGAGTAAACCATGGGTCTTTTGTCTTCATTGTTCGCCGGTGTCAGCGGACTCAATGCGAACGGCACTGCGTTGTCGGTGATCGGAAATAACATCGCCAATATGCAAACGGTCGGATTCAAATCGAGCAAAGCGACCTTTGCCGATCTGATCAGTTCGTCGATCTCGGGCGGATCTGGCTCCGTCCAGACCGGCATCGGCGTCGCGCTGACGTCGGTGCAAGGCAACTTCTCACAGGGATCGTTGGCCACGTCGGCCAACGTCCTCGATATGGCGATCGACGGCAACGGATTCTTCATTGTGCAGGATGCCCAGGGAGGCACCTTCTACAGTCGAGCCGGGACATTCCGGCTGGATAAGGATAACAATGTCGTCGATCCCAGCGGTTTTAAGCTGCGGGGATTTCTCGCCGACACTGCCGGGACGATTACCGGATCGATCGGCGACGTGGCTCTTCCCTCTACGACTGCCTCGCCGAATGACACAAATTTAGCGTTTCTGGCGGCGAATTTGAATTCGGCTGCACCGATTACCGGCGTGCGAGGGAATGTCGTCGGTTCTGCGGCCTCTGCTACGACGAGTGCCGCAGGCAACCTCTCGTTTGATATCAACCTGAACGGCGACGGGGCTCAGACCGTGACGGTAGCTGCAGGCTTAACGGGCGCGGCCTTAGCCACCGCCATTCAGAATGGCGTGCGGTCTTTGACTCCCACGGATCCGTTTCGAACCGCCGCCTATACCGGCTTCACCGCTGCAGTCAATGCGGGAGGATTCTTCACCTTCACGTCTGGACTCGCCGGGGTGACCAATAATACGACCGCCGGTACGGGCGCGGTCGTCGTTACGGCCAACGGCGCCGACACCTTGGGTGCGAACCTCAATATGCTCGCCGGGACGTCCACGACTGGCACGAACTTCAGTATTGCCGATCCGACCGGGACTTCGAATTTTTCGACGTCGATGACCGTCTACGATTCTCTTGGAAATAGCCACCTCCTCACGACCTATTTCACCAAGGCCGGAAGTAACACCTGGAACTACAATGTGACGGCTAATAGTAATGACGTGGTGACGGCTAACTATCATTCGGCCAACATCGATGCCACACTCGGCATCACCAGGGTCGGGGCCGGGACCCTCACATTTGGCACGGACGGTACGCTCGACCGCGAGAGTGTGGCTATCCGGTTCGATACAGCGACGGCAGCCGGGACAGCCGGGACATTACCGGGGCAAATGCAAATCGATTTCAACGGGGCGACGCCCGATCAGTTGCTCACCTATAACTATGGCACCAGTGTCACGACGGAGGGCGGTAACGGATTGGACGGCACAACTCAGTTCGGCTCGCAATCTGCGGTGGTGCAGTTGACGCAAGACGGTTATGCGGCCGGTTCACTCCAGGCGTTTTCGGTCGATGGGAACGGGGTGATCAACGGACGGTTCTCTAATGGTCAGTTGCGGGCACTGGCCCAAGTGGTCTTGGCACGTTTCCCTGACCCCCTTGGTTTGACTCGAACCGGGAACAATACCTTTGCAGAGTCCGGCAACTCTGGGCAACCGGTGACGGGAGTCCCGGAGAGCGCAGGATTGGGAAAATTGAAGTCCAATACGCTGGAGCTGTCCAATGTCGACTTGGGTGAAAGTTTCATCGACATGATCGCTGCCCAACGTGGGTTCCAAGCGAACTCTCGTGTCATCACGACATCCGACGAAATCCTCCAAGAACTCGTCAATCTCAAGCGGTAATCCGCAATGGTAGGTGGGTCATGCGCCGTCGGGCGCATGACCCACCTCACGGGAGCCATTCGTTTTCCCAGGAGCCGATA
>VFKF01000372.1 GCA_009885705.1 Nitrospira sp.
AAGAGATAGGTGATGAGGATCAAGCCCACGCCGAAGAGGGCCGAGGGGAACCGTGCGGCAAACTCACTGACGCCGAACAGGCGATAGGACTGATCCATCAACCAATAGAGAAAGACCGGTTTTGCGACGCGCAGCTCACCGTTGAAGGTTGGCGTCAGTCGATCCCCCGATTGGAACATTTCCCGTCCGGCTTCGGCGTTCCGTCCCTCGTCACGGTCGGTCAGCCCCATGTCGCCGAGCCCCAGGAAAAACAGCAGTCCCGACAGTGCCATCAAGAGAAGCAGTTGACGTGTGATGCGTGATGGGTGAGGCGTGATCGGTGAGGGGCTGGGAGTTGGATCGTGCAGAGTACTCATCACCCATCACCTTTCACCGCGCCGGCTTGCTTGGCACGGGAGATGAGCACCAGATTGCGAATATAGACGAAGGTGCCGATGCCTTGCCCCGAAATAAAGACCGGGTCTGCCCGGTAGATGGCATAGGCGAGCGTAATAAGTCCACCGATCAGGCTCATGTACCAGAACGCGATCGGAACCTGGCTTTCGGCCGTCCGCTCAGACGCGATCCATTGGATCACCCAGCGGCCAAAAAACAATCCTTGGCCGAGGAAGCCGATGGCGAGCCAGATGTGTTCGATGCTCATGATGGAGATGTGATGGGTGATGAGTGATGAGTGATGGGTTTCTTTTTCAAGGAACGGAGCAGGCCGAGAAGCGGTTTTCTGACCTCTTCAATATCAGAGATAATGTGGTTGCTGGAAATGAAACCCATTCGTAGAGCCAAAAGAAGCTGCGTCTCTAATTCAGCGACCGAACCTGACGCGATATGAAGAAACTGGATAAACTCTTTTCTGGAATGTCTTGCTGCGCCCTCCGCAATATTGCTCGGGATAGAGACGGCAGACCTTCGAATCTGCGAAGTCAGGCCATACAGCTCTTCTTTGGGAAACCTCGCCGTCAGTGAGTATACGTTCGCTGCCAAATCCATGGATTTCTTCCAGACCTCTAAGTCCTTGTGCGTGCGAAGGGGCGTTCCGTCCACTCATCACCCATCACAGATCACGCATCACTATTTATCGCGGAA
>VFKF01000404.1 GCA_009885705.1 Nitrospira sp.
AGGCGATCAAGATGGAAGAGGCGCTCCCATACTCCGAGCCGCCGATATGGCCTCTGTCCGTGCGGCATTATCTTGGAACAGTGCTCTTGCTGGCAGGCCGTCCCTCCGACGCGGAAGGGACCTATCGCGCAGATCTTCTGAGACATCCTGACAACGGGTGGGCGCTGATTGGATTGATCCAGAGTCTCAAGGCCCAACATAAAGGCGATCAGGCGGCTGAGACGGAAGACCGCTTCAAAAAGGCCTGGGCCCATGCCGACTTCATGCCGGCTGCTTCTCGGATGTGAGGAGGTTAGCGAGTCGGTAGGTCCGAGAGCTGGCCCTTGTCGAGAAGGGTGCCGGAATTGTCGAAGGGGAGACGGCCGTCCTTGAGATGGAGCAGTCCTGTGATCTCGTAGGAGAGGTCCTGCGACCGTGAGAAGTTCAGGAGCTGGCGGACCAGATCGAAGGTCGACGTGCTGGTCTGAACCGAAACGACAGCATCGCCGAGACGCGGAACGGTAACCCCGGTATTCCCCAGTCCCCGAGCCAGCTTCTTTCCGTTAAGTGCGAGCGTAAAGTCGATGCCCGTGATCAGCAGATCGAAATCGTTGGGGTTGCGGATGCGGAGATCCACTTGCAATCGTTGCTCGAAAGCAGTGGATTCCAAGGGCGTCACGTTCGTGACCAGCACCTCCGCCGGCTCGCCTTTCATGAACCAGGAGGCACAGCCGGTAGCGGCGATAAGCAGGATCGATGCGAGGAAATGGGTAACGGTCCACATGGGCTCGATCATATAGGAACATCCGAATCGAATCCATCACCGTAGTGACCTATAAGGTTTTAGGAATCAGTTCGACTGATTGTGTGAGGGGGACCATCTCATGAACAAACACAGTGCGGTATCGTTTCTGACCGTCGTCATGCTTCTCATCGGGGCCTGGACTCTGCAGCCGACCGGCCAGGCTGCAGCGGATGCGCCAACCGGCAAGGCCTATTTTGCAGGCGGCTGTTTTTGGTGTATGGAAGAAGCCTTCGAGAAGGTTGACGGCGTGCTGTCCGCGACGTCCGGATACATGGGAGGGACTGTCGTCAATCCGAGTTATGAAGAGGTGTCCGCTGGCAGGACGGGGCATGCGGAATCGGTTGAAGTGGTCTATGACCAGACGAAGGTGAGCTATCAGAAGTTGCTGGATGCCTTCTGGCGTAACGTCGATCCCCTCGCAGCGAACGCGCAGTTCTGTGACCATGGCTCACAATATCGCGCGGCTATTTTCTATCGGACGGAGGAGGAAAAACGTCTGTCGGAGACGTCCAAACAAGTCATCGAGCAATCGAAACGGTTCACAGAAGCGATCGTGACGCAAATCGTGCCTGCCGCTCCATTTTATTCCGCCGAGGAATACCATCAGGACTTCTACAAGAAAAACCCCGTTCGCTACAAATTCTATAAATACAATTGCGGTCGCGCCCAGCGGCTCGAGGAATTATGGGGAAAACCATAATGTAAATCGAGACCTAGTTCCCCGCGTCCGGTTCATCACATCATCCTGACCGGCCACGACGGTTGCGCGACAAATCCTTCTCCGCCAGTGTATATTTCTCACCCCAGCTATCTATGCCTTTATCCTTACCTAGTGAGGTGCGGTTCGTGAAACGTCCGATTCGACGATCGACGAGAAAGCCAGTGGTCGGTGTGATGGGTCCGGCCAAGGCCGGCACCAGAGCGTTAGCCGATG
>VFKF01000311.1 GCA_009885705.1 Nitrospira sp.
CCTTTAAGGAAGCCTTGCAGAAGGCGATTCGTTCGCTGGAGTTGAACATGAACGGGTTCTCCTCGCGGGAGGGGTTGGATCGAGGCATTCCTGAAGGGTTCGATCGGCCACAAGGGCTGGAGCGGGTACGACAACATCTGCGGACTCCGATTGCGGAGCGACTGTGGCATGTCGCCGATGGCATGCGACTCGGTCTATCTAATGACGACCTCTTTGCCCTCACGATGATCGACCCCTGGTTCCTTGAGCAAATCAGGGAGCTGATCCAATTTGAAGCGGTGCTGGTTGGCCAGGCTGGGAAGAAATCATCCGCGCTTGAAGAGTCCCTTTTGTGGCAAGCCAAAGAGCTGGGATTTTCAGACGATCGGATTGCGCAGCTGATCGGGTCCACCTCGGCCTCCGTCAGGAAACAGCGGACCCGTGCAGGTCAGGGCAAAAGAGGGGTGACGTATAAACGCGTCGATACCTGCGCCGCAGAGTTTGAAGCCCATACGCCCTATCTCTATTCGACGTACGGAAGCGAATGTGAGGCGCGTCCGACAGACCGGAAGAAAGTCATCATCCTCGGCGGCGGGCCGAACCGTATCGGACAGGGGATCGAATTCGACTACTGCTGTGTTCATGCTGTGATGGCTCTTCGCGAAGAAGGCATCGAATCGATCATGGTGAATTGCAACCCCGAAACGGTGAGCACCGACTACGACACCTCGGACCGCCTCTATTTTGAGCCCTTGACCGAGGAGGACGTCCTCAACATCGTGGAACGTGAACAGCCGTTGGGCGTCGTCTTACAGTTCGGCGGGCAGACTCCGCTCAAGCTCGCGCTCCCCTTATCCAAGGCCGGGGTGCGAATTCTTGGCACAAGTCCTGACGCGATCGATCGAGCGGAAGACCGAGAACGATTCCGCGATCTTTTAGATAAGCTCGGGCTGCGCCAGGCGGAGAGCGGCATGGCCCGCTCCGTGGACGAGGCCCTGAAGATCGCGGCGAAGATTACTTATCCGGTGATGGTGCGGCCCTCCTATGTGTTGGGCGGGCGATCTATGCAGATCGTCTACGACGAATCCGGCTTGTTGGAATATATGAAGTCGGCCGTGAAAGCCTCCCCGAAACATCCCGTGCTGATCGACAAGTATCTTTCTGATGCAATTGAAGTCGATGCCGATGCCATTTCAGACGGGACGAACGTCGTGGTGGCCGGAATTATGGAGCATATCGAAGAAGCCGGCGTGCATTCGGGAGACTCGGCCTGTTCGTTGCCGCCTTATTCACTCGATCACAGTGTCGTCGAAGAGATTCGTCGACAAATGAAGGCGTTGGCCCTGGAGCTCGGGGTGATCGGCCTGATGAACGCGCAATTTGCGATTAAAGACAAGACGATCTATGTGTTGGAGGTGAATCCTCGAGGCTCGCGCACGGTGCCATTCGTGAGTAAAGCCATTGGTGTGCCGCTGGCCAAGCTGGCGATGAAGACTATGGTGGGTAAGACCCTTCCTGAGTTGGGACTAGTCGAGGCGCCTGCGCCCGCACATCTGTCTGTGAAAGAATCCGTCTTCCCCTTCAATAAGTTTCCGGGGGTGGATGTGCTCTTGGGTCCGGAGATGAAGTCCACCGGAGAAGTGATGGGCATCGATCAGGATTTCGGATGGGCCTTCGCGAAGTCTCAGGCAGGCGCCGGTGCGCCCCTGCCGAAGGGAGGCACGGCCTTCATCAGCGTGAAGGAGAGCGATCGTCCTGCGGCGTTGGAAGTTGTGCAGCAACTGCAGCGGCTGGGGTTTGCCATTGAAGCCACGAGTGGAACTGCAGCCTATTTGCGCGATCACGGAGTCCAGACGGAGACCGTGAATAAGGTCAAGGAAGGTCGCCCGCATGTCGTGGACCATATTAAGAACGGCCGGATTGCGTTAGTGGTGAACACGGTACGCACCGCGTCGGCCCATGCTGATTCCTTGTCGATCCGTCGGGAGGCACTTAACAAAGGGCTGGCCTACTATACGACCATCCGGGGAGCACGGGCGGCGGTCATGGGCATTGAAGCGATACTCAAGACAGAGCTGACCATTCGGTCGTTGCAGGAGTATCACGGAACCGGAAGCGCAGAGCGATGAAGGATGAGCGCTGATCGTTAAGAAAGAGACCATGATTCGTTTCTGTTTGCCATCGTTCATCGTTCACAATTCAGCGTTGTAGTTTGGAGGAAGAATGCCGACACCGATCACGAGAAAGGGGCACGAGGCGCTCCAGGCAGAGCTCGATCGTTTGCGCAAAGTCGAGCGTGCAAAAAACATCGAGGCCATCGCTGAAGCGCGCGCCCATGGCGACCTGAGCGAGAATGCAGAGTACGATGCCGCCAAAGAACGCCAGGGATTTATCGAGTCGCGCATCATCGAGCTTGGGGCGAAGTTAGCCGATGCCCGCATCATCGAAACGGCCGGGCGGGTTTCCGAGACGATCGTGTTCGGCGCGACCGTGCTCCTCATCGAACAGGAGTCGCAGTCGAAGAGGCAGTACACGCTGGTGGGACAGGATGAAGCCGACATGAAAGTGAATCGGATCTCCATTCAGTCTCCGGTGGGCAAGGCGCTGATCGGCAAGCGCGTCGGCGATTTCGTCGAGGTCAAGACACCGGTGAAGATGGTCGAATACGAGGTGGTGGAGATTCGTTTCGAGGAGCTCTAGTGCCGCATCCTCAGGGGCTCATCACGCTGTTGACCGATTTCGGCGATCGGGACTCGTTCGTGGCGAGCATGAAGGGGGTGATCCTCACCATCAATCCCCACGTCACCCTCGTCGACCTCTCGCACCAGGTGCCGTCCCATTCGGTCGAAGACGCCGCCTATCTCCTGAACTCCTGCTATCGCTATTTCCCCAAGGGCACCGTGCATGTGGC
>VFKF01000233.1 GCA_009885705.1 Nitrospira sp.
ACTCGCCCCACCATCTCGTTGACGGTCCGGAAGCCCAGCTTGGCCATGATCTGACGCAATTCTTCTGCGACGAAGAAGAAGAAATTCACGATATGTTCCGGCTGCCCTGCGAATTTCTTTCGCAAAGCCGGGTCCTGCGTCGCAATGCCGACGGGGCAGGTATTGAGATGGCACTTCCGCATCATGATGCAGCCTTCGACGATCAAGGGCGCGGTCGCAAACCCGAACTCCTCGGCGCCCAACAGGGTGGCGATGGCCACGTCCCGCCCGGTCTTCAGCTGCCCATCGGTCTCCACCCGGATCCGGCCGCGGAGATCGTTGAGCACGAGGGTCTGATGCGTTTCGGCCAAGCCCAATTCCCAGGGTACGCCCGCATACTTGATGGAGGAGAGCGGAGAGGCCCCGGTGCCGCCTGAGTCGCCGCTGATGAGCACCTTATCGGCATGGGCCTTCGCCACTCCGGCCGCAATCGTGCCGACGCCCACTTCCGAGACCAGCTTCACGGACACTGCCGCGTCAGGATTGGAGTTCTTCAAATCGAAAATGAGCTGGGCCAGATCTTCGATGGAATAGATGTCGTGGTGCGGCGGCGGCGAAATGAGCTGCACCCCCGGCGTGGCATAGCGAAACTTCGCGATGTTCTCGTCGACCTTGTGACCAGGCAACTGCCCGCCCTCGCCCGGCTTCGCACCCTGCGCCATCTTGATCTGGAGCTCTCTGGCATTAACCAGGTAATGGCTCGTCACGCCGAACCGCGCGGAGGCGACCTGCTTGATATAGCTGTTCTTCGAATCCCCGTTGGGCATCGGCTTGAAGCGTTCGGGATCTTCGCCACCCTCGCCGGTGTTACTCTTCGCGCCCAGGCGGTTCATCGCAATGGCCAGCGTCTCGTGCGCTTCCTTGCTGATTGAGCCGAAGGACATGGCGCCGGTCGTAAACCGCTTGACGATATCCTTCGCCGACTCCACGTCCTCGACGGGAATCGGTTCAGGGAGAAACTTGAATTCGAGCAGGCCACGCAGGTTCGAGCGCCGCTTGCTCTCATCGTTCACAAGCTGAGAAAACTCGGCGAAGGTCTTCGGGTCGTTGCTCCTCGTCGCATGCTGCAGCTTATAAATCGTGTCCGGATTCCAGTTGTGATGCTCACCCTGGATGCGATAGTGGATCTCCCCGCCGAAATCGAGTTGTCGCATCGGCGCCGGCTCATAGGCCAGTCGATGCCGCCGAAGCGTTTCGTCGCCGACCTCGCGGATGCCGATGCCCTCCACACGCGAGGGCGTACCGGTAAAGTACCGGCCGATGAGTTCGTGATTCAATCCGATGGCCTCAAAAATCTGCGCGCCACAATAGGACTGCACCGTCGAGATGCCCATCTTCGAGAAAATCTTGAGCAGCCCTTTATTAATCGCTTTGATGAACTTGCCTTCCGCGGTCTGCGCGTCCAATCCCTCGGGAAAGTAGCCGTCGCGCTCCAGGTCCACAATCGACTCGAACAGGAGATAGGGATTCACGGTCCCGGCTCCGTAGCCGATCAAGCAGGCGAAATGGTGCACGTCGCGGGGCTCGCCGGTTTCCACGATGAGGCCGACTTCGGTCCTCGTGCAGTCGCGCACCAGGTGATGGTGGACGGACGCGATGCCCAGGAGGCTCGGAATCGGCGCCCATTCTTCGTTCACTCCACGGTCGCTCAGGATCAGAAATTTGTAGCCCTCTTTAATCGCCTGGGACGCCTGCCGGCAGAGATCGTCGACGGCGGCGCCTAGCCCCTCGGGACCCTCGGCCACACGGAAGAGCATCTTCAGCGTCTTGCTCTTGAAATGCGGATCGGCGATCTCGCGAATCT
>VFKF01000331.1 GCA_009885705.1 Nitrospira sp.
CGAGAGGTGGCATGGGGCCTCGCGGGGGTGACTGTTGTCCTTGATTCGACGTGAAGCCGTCAGGTGTCGGTTGTTCCCACATTGATCTCGTAGAGATGCTGCGATCCTTTCACGCACAGTAGGGCTGTTGCCTTTCGCGACAACGGCTTTTCCCTCTCAGACCTGGAATGCCCCAGGTGCAGCGCTCCGCTTTTCTCGCGATTTCTTAACCCCCCGTCAAACCATAGTAATCAGTGATTCCTTCATGCTGATTTTCTGGCACGCCCTTCGCTTTTCATCTGAACAGAACCCTATCTATCCAAGGAGGAATCGTTATGGACAATCAAGAGACAACAGGTTCAGCCCAGGCTGTGGCTCTGGCATTCATTGGGGGAGCGGTGGCTGGAGTCGTGGCCGGTCTGCTGCTTGCCCCGCAGTCGGGAGAAGAGACGAGACGGGATTTGAAGCGTTATGCCAGAAGGGCCGAGGAAGAAGTCCTGGAAAAGGCGAAGGAGGCGCGAGCCGCCCTCGATGAGACCATCGAGCGTGGGAAGCATTTCCTCGCAGAGAAAGCAGCGGATGTCGAAGCGGCGGTCAAGGCCGGACGAGAGATTGTGAAGGAGAAAATGGATAAATGCTGTAACTGACATGGCCGTCGTCAGGGAGGGTATTGCGATGCTACTGGTCGACGATATTCGGAAGAAGCTGTTCACTCAGCGCCGTGATTTGTTCCGTCAGGTTGCTCAGACTGAAGAGGAGCTACGCTGGTTCCAAAGCGATATCGAAAGCGAAGTGGAGGAACGGGGGCAAGAGGAGACCATGGTTCGGCTGCTCGATCGTCTGGATGGGCGAGCGAAGGCCGAGATTGAGGCGATTGACGGGGCGCTGCTCAAGTTGGGGACAGAGCAGTACGGCCGATGTGAACAATGCAGAAAGGCCATTCCCCAGTCCAGGCTGGAGGCGGTCCCTGCGGCGGCCAAGTGTCTGGCTTGCGAACAGGCGGGGGAGACCCAGGCGGCGCTGAGGAAATAAGTGAGCGAGCCAACCGCATTCATACCGAGGAGTGGGGGCGCTGCCTGTTGGAAGCCGGTCAACGGATATCGTGTGTGGTGGAGGTGCCCCTATGGAAATCAGAGTACGCATGTGCAACGGCAAAGGGATCTGTGATTCTTTCAAAAATTCCGATATGAATACACTCCCGTCCCTTGAGACCATCGCCTGATTCATCGGGGATGGCCGATTTTTTCATGGGTATACTCACCCTTGACTCATCAATAAAAGTTGTTATGATGATAGGTATGACGACGACGATCAAGCGGCGAGACTCAGGCGTCAACCTCTTTCATGCCCTGTCAGACGTCACGCGACTGGAGATTCTGGAGCGCCTGAAAGACGGTGAGCAATGTGTGTGCGACCTCACCGAGGCCCTGAAGACCGGGCAGTCGCGCCTCTCCTTTCATTTGAAAGTGCTCAAGGATGCAGGTCTGATCACGGATCGTCCAGAGGGTCGATGGACATATTATGCCTTGAATCAAGAAGCCCTGGAGGAATTGGAAGCGGTGGTGCAAGCGCTTCAGGGGTCACGCCGAGGGGTGGGCTCCTCTTCCCGTTGTCGATAGTTTTGTGGCGATGAGCAATCAACATTCGTTGATCAGTAGAAGGAGTCTGTGATGAACAGCCAGGAAGTCAAAGAGATTGTGAAGGCCGAGTATGGGCAGGCCGCATTGCAGGCGAAACGAGGCGGCAGTTCCTGCTGTGGCTCTGTGTCGGAACGAGCCGCTCCCATCACGTCCAATCTCTACGAGGTGACGGACACAGAGACCTTACCGGCGGAGGCTGTCTTGGCCTCGTTAGGCTGTGGGAATCCCACGGCGCTGGCGGAACTCAAGGCTGGCGAGACAGTGTTGGATCTGGGATCAGGCGGTGGAATCGATGTCTTGTTGTCGGCGCGGCGGGTTGGAGCGACCGGGACAGTGTATGGGCTCGATATGACGGACGAGATGCTCGCCCTGGCACGGGAGAACCAGCACAAATCCGGCGTGCAGAATGTGGAGTTCCTCAAGGGTGAGATCGAGGACATTCCACTGGCGGATCAACTCGTCGATGTGATCATCTCGAACTGTGTCATCAATCTCTCGTCCGACAAAGACCGCGTGCTGGCTGAGGCGTTCCGGGTCCTGAAGCCTGGCGGTCGGCTTGCCGTCTCCGACGTGGTCGTACGCGGCGATGTTCCGGCCGAGATCCGCCACAGCGTCGAACTCTGGATGGGCTGTGTCGCGGGGGCCCTGGAAGAGTCTGCCTATCGGGACAAACTTGTGAAGGCGGGGTTCCGCGACATCGAGATCGTACCCACACGGATCTATCGCGCCGAGGATGCCAAAGACTTTTTAGCCGGCGCGGGACTCAACGTGGAGGCGCTTGCGCCGCAGATAGATGGCAAGTTCATGAGCGCATTCATCCGCGCAAGGAAGCCGCTGGAATCTGAACTGAGACAGGCTTAGGACATTCCCCCTGTGATGGTATAGGCCAGAGACGACGACGCGCACTCGAAAGGAGACGGCAACGTGAATATCCTGTTCCTCTGTACCGGCAACTCCTGCCGGTCTGTGCTGGCCGAGGCCACGTTCAATGCATTGGCAGGGCCTGAGTGGCGCGCCATGAGCGCGGGCAGCCATCCGACCGGCACGGTCCATCCGCGATCCCTGGCCTTACTCCGGCGCGAAGGCATCTCGACCGAGGGCTTGCACAGCAAGTCGTGGATCGGCCTGCCGTCCATTCCGGATATCGTCATCACGGTGTGCGGCAACGCAGCCGGTGAAACCTGTCCGTCCTACCTTGGCCCAGTGCTGCGCGCCCATTGGGGTGTGGAGGATCCGGCCAAAGCGACCGGGAGCGATGCCGAAATCGACGCCCAGTTCGAGCAGGCCTATCGCACCCTGCGCGCCCGCATCGAAGCATTTCTGACACTGCCGCTCGAACGGCTCAGGCAGGATCGCGAGCAGTTCGCGGTCGAACTAGACCGCATTGCCACGCTGTCATAATACGATTTCTATTCACTCGGGTGTCACGATTTTACGGAGGTTCAACATGACGAAGATCGACGTGTATGACTCGGCGATGTGCTGCAGTACCGGTGTTTGCGGGGTCGATGTGGACCAGCGATTGGTGAACTTTGCCGCAGATGTCGAGTGGGCGAAGCAGCAAGGGATGACAATCGAACGCTTTAACCTTGGGCAACAACCGTTGGAGTTTGCTAACAACGCCACGGTCAAAGGTTTTTTGCAGCGCTCGGGGGAGGCCTCGCTTCCGTTGATTCTGGTGGGCGGCGAAGTGGTCCTGGCCGGTCGGTATCCCAGCCGGGCTGAGCTGACGCGCTGGGCGGGAATAGCCGCGGCGCTAACCATGAACAAGACGGAAGGCAGTTGTTGTGGTGGCTCATGCTGATGGGTTCGTCACGTCACAGGAGTGCGGCATGCGGTTTCTAGAGCACCCACCGACGTTTCTATTTTTTACCGGCAAGGGTGGCGTGGGCAAAACGTCGCTGTCCTGCGCCACCGCGATTTATCTGGCTCGACAGAGCAAGAAGGTCCTCCTGGTCAGTACCGATCCTGCGTCCAACGTCGGCCAGGTGTTCAGCCAGACGATCGGTAACCACATCACCGCCATCCATGCCGTAGCCGGACTCTCCGCCCTGGAAATCGACCCGCAACTGGCGGCGCAGCAGTACCGCGAACGTATCGTCGGCCCGGTGCGCGGACAGT
Organism: Nitrospira sp.; assembly: GCA_009885705.1. Lineage (GTDB taxonomy): Bacteria > Nitrospirota > Nitrospiria > Nitrospirales > Nitrospiraceae > Palsa-1315. Next base: position 3,741 of record VFKF01000331.1, read on the forward strand.
TGCCGGATTCCGTGGTGAAGAGCATCGAGGAGCAGCTCTCAGGAGCCTGCACCACCGAAATCGCGGCCTTTGACGAATTCACCGCGTTGCTCACGGATGCTCGGCTGATCGCTGGTTACGACCACATCATCTTTGACACCGCACCGACCGGCCATACCATCCGCCTGTTGCAACTGCCGGGCGCATGGAGCGGTTTCATTGAAACGAATCCGGGGGGCGCCTCCTGTCTCGGCCCATTGTCGGGGCTGGAGAAACAACGGCAG
>VFKF01000452.1 GCA_009885705.1 Nitrospira sp.
ATTCGACGCACGAGCATAACCTGCCAGACCTTCGCACCACGTGGATCGCCGATTAGCTTCTTCTCACCCAATAGACCGGACAGACTTAAACACGTACACTCTCTCTATCCCTCATTATTTCGGTCGATGAAGAATGCGTTTCAGAAACCGACACACACCACCCATCCGCTATCTCCTGCTTCTCCTCATCATCTTGGGAATCACGCTTGCCCTATCCTCCCTCTCACTAATCCGCGATCGCACACCCGCCGCAGTGGCTCCCATCCCACAGACCGATGCCTGGTGGATAGCCCAACATGAGCATGCACTCGCGCGCATCCGTCAGGGCAACATCGACCTTGTCATGATCGGAGACTCGATTACCCAGGGATGGGGCAATGAGGGACGCCGCGTGTGGGACACCTATTATGGGCATCGCCGTGCCGTGAACTTGGGGTTTAATGGTGATCGCACCGAGCATGTATTGTGGCGACTCGACCACGGCGAGATCGATGGGATGAGTCCCAAGCTGGCAGTCCTGATGATCGGGACCAACAACACCGGCGCGCATCATGACCCTCCGGAGGAGACCGCCGCTGGCATTCATGCGATTCTCACAACCCTGCGCACCCGCCTTCCAGCTACCAAGATTCTCTTGCTCGGCTTGTTTCCGCGTATGGCCTCAGCCGATGACCCGATCCGTCGCATCAATGGGGCGGTCAATGACCACCTCCGCGCCTACGCCGATAACCGGCATATTTTTTTCATGGACCTCAGCCGGCATTTCCTCGACAATCGTGGGCACCTCTCTCAAGACCTCATGCCAGACTTTGTGCACCCCAATGAGCAGGGGTACCAGATCTGGGCTGACGGCATGGAGGATATGATCAAGCGGCTATTGGACGAGTGATCGTGACAGACCGGTTAGAACAGATGCGGGGCTAGGTCTTACACTCCACCATGATGCGGCGCATGGCGGGAGCCGGTTCAGCTGAGTTCCGTCGCCTGTGATCTTCGACGACACACCTGCACATGAATACGGCTGCTTGACGCGCGGTCTTTTCGCTCGTAGCATGAATCCTGGCGTTTCAACCACGCCGACTGTCTCATCCCTCGCGCTTCCTAACCCTTTCTCACGCGATCGATTCTCCAGTCTCCGCCGTTCCACCGCCGATATCGCTGTGCGTATGCCTCAGGCCACACGCACAGCGGAACAAGGAGCTATTCAGATGGCAGGACAAAAACCTATTACCGACCGTATTTTCGAATGCCTGCACGGCGCTGAGGAATGCGAGTTCGAGTCCCTCGTGGCTCGCTACCCGCAGTTTACCTGGAATGAGCTCTTTCAAGAGGTGTCTCGCTTGAATCGAACCGGGCAGGTGATCATTACACGAAACGTGGGAGTCTTTACTCTCAGGCGAACGCCGGCGATACAGCAATCTCTGGCGACGGCTCAAGGTCCAAACCCCCTTGAGGGAGCGTGACGGGCGTTCGTCCACGATTTGCGATACACTGTTTCAGTACTGAGCCGCTTTCCATACGAGACGCTCATGACACGGAAAAACCAGTCTCAGCTGGACCATACCCTTCGAGAGCGGGCGCTCAAACTGTTTCCCTGGGTTTGCGCGCATTGCGGCCGCGAGTTTGACGGCAAGACACTCCACCAGCTCACGGTCCATCACAAGGACCATCACCACGACAACAATCCGCCGGATGGGAGCAACTGGGAGTTGCTCTGTCTCTACTGCCACGACAATGAGCACCAGCGTTATCACGTCGCTGACTCATCTGCTGCCGCGCCGACGATCCATGAACCGGATCGGCCATCAACCTTCACACCCCTCGCGCGGCTCGGGGACTTGCTGAAGCGCAAACCATAACCGCGGGTCATCTGGTTTGTTCGGTTTGCCTGGCTCGTAGAGTGACGGATACGTTTTCGACATTGCAATACAGTTCTCCATGACAGATTCTTGAACCTGCCTCATACTGTTCCTGGGATTGGCCGCAGCGGGCCGCATATTTCACCCGCGCAAAGGATCATCGATGGCGTCTATCACATCACTACTTGCTGAGGTTCGAGACTGCACCCTGTGCGCCGCTCATCTGCCGCTCGGTCCACGACCGATCCTCCAGCTACATCCCCGCGCGCGTATCCTGATCGCCGGACAAGCGCCTGGCAGGAAAGTTCATGAATCCGGCGTACCCTTCGCGGATGCCAGCGGCGACCGGCTTCGCGAGTGGTTGGGCCTGTCCCCAGAAATCTTCTACGACCCACGACATGTCGCCATCCTTCCTATGGGATTGTGTTTTCCAGGCACTGGCAAATCGGGAGATCTTCCCCCACGGCCTGAATGTGCGCCGGCATGGCGTGAGCAGCTCGTGCGGCATCTCAAGAACCTAACACTCACCCTCGTCATTGGCCAATATGCACAAACCTACCACCTGCCCAATGCCGGCGCATCGGTCACCGACACAGTGCTGTCATGGCGTGAGCATTGGCCGAACGTCGTTCCCTTGCCCCACCCAAGCCCGCGCAACAACATCTGGCTACGCCGGAATCCCTGGTTCGAGCGAGAGCTACTTCCAGTCTTGCAGGCCAGAGTTGCAGAGGTCCTTGAGGAGAGCGCCTGACTACAGAAAAGAACCTATCGTCATATGTGCGCCAATCGACGGAGGAAGAGCATGGTCAATCTACGCCTCTAGACACACCGTATCCCCCGCACAGACAGATCCAGGCATAACAACTGTTGCCAACACACCTACCATACCCCGATTATGCTGAACGACCGTCCGAAGAATCGCGAGATCTTGAGGCAAGCCCTGTTGAGGCAGCGTCGTCATCACACAGCGAGCACAGAGGCTGGTGACCGCCAAACGAACCTGGGTACCGATCGTCACAATACGCCCCTTCCAGTCGTTTTCCAGAAATCCTGACACCGAAATCCCCGTATCAATGACCACATTCGGCCGGAACCGCTGCGTGTCAAAACGTCCATTCGGGCAGTGCAATTGGAGAGCCTGAAGAGTGGATGTCGTCAAAAGATGGACTGGCGCGTCATCAAAGAAGGAAGAGGGGAAAATCTTCACCGTCCTCTCACTGTCCCGACCCGGCAGGCTTTCCAGGTTGGGGGAATATTGTTCGAGCACGGGATGGGCAGGAGGGATGCGGGTGAACCGGACTTTTCGTCCAAGTCGTTCCGACAGAATGGCATCCATATCGCTCGTGGATTCCGATATAACCTGTCCATCGGCCAGCGTGACGTCCACACGCATCGGGGCTCCAGAAACGATACGAGCCTGAAACGTGAACATGCTGGGCCAACGCAGGGGATTCTTTGCGCTCACGACATGTCCCGTTTCGATGTCGATCAACGCCAATACTCGGTCGCCCTGCACGCCTCGCTCAGTCACGGTTGCCCTGTCCAATTTCTCTCCTAGCATCGACTTCACGGGATACCGCCATAGTTCATGAACCGACCCAACCTGTAGACTCTTCCCCATTTGGACTCCTGTCTCCTGCAGCGGTCGTCCCGACCATTCGACTCGGGAGTCATTCGCGCGAAGTGGCTTTTCACTCGCGAAACGATCGACGTCCCACTCCTGCCGATCACATTGGCTCTCATTCCATCCGGTTAACGCAAGCCCTGAGGGCTCTGCGCTAACCGGATCGAAATACCTAGATACACTCAGGCCACTAGTAGTCGCCTTCTTTCACATAGGGATGACTCCAGAGAATCACCTGCAGCAACACGGACTTGATCCACGCTTGATGCATCGCACCCACTTCGGCCTGACTATGGCCCTGCTTGGCCAGAAAGGGTCGAAGCGTGGCCGTCACGGGATAGAGCAAGGCGGGAATATACCGGAAAGGAATGTGTGGAACAGCAGCCACATGGTCTGTGGCATTCTTACCTGTACGATGATGCCGGCGGCCGATTTCAAATTGATAGTCCAACCAGGCTTGGTCATACTGTCCACTCGCCGTATCCAGGATCCATTGACTGAACCTCTTCCTCACAGCTCCTAAATAATCCATATCCGGCTGAGCATCAGACTGGCGGGTAAAGGTCTGCAGCAGATGGGGATTCGACCCGACAAATCCATACCAGACGTCGAGAATCGCCTCGACCTGCCCCTCGACCACCGCCTTGGACTGTTGCAGAGCCTTCACATCGTCGTCCGTAAATAATACCGTCTTCTTCAACAACTCGAACTCGTCCAGCGAAATCGGCGCAGACGGTACTGCTGCACCACCATAGGTATACCCGGGAATTGTCGGTCTGGCGTTCATTGTCGGCCTCCTAATGCTGTATCGACATATGGCATGTGTGAATACTATTGTTTTGCGACAGTACCGATTCTCCTCACCAGCAGATGCAAACCACGCACTGGTGCGGGGGTGCCACATCGTGGCGCCCCCGCCAAGTGAAGACTACTTCTTCTCGACGATATCGCTCTTCATCGGGCCAAGCACGCCCAGGAGTTCATCCTTCTCTGCCTTGCCGACCTTGTGATGATCCAACGCAGCCACCAAATCTTCGACCAGAGCTCCAAACGCCGCATCGTGCACTCCCATCCCGTCGTGCGTCTGCTTCATCGTCCGCCCGGTATATTTGCATGGTCCACCGCTGGCCTCACAAATCTGATTCACCAGATGCATCTTGAGCTTCGTGAGATCCGTGCTCCCGAAATATCCGTTGATGCGCTTATCGCCTCCAACGTTGCCCACGAACGTCTCCACGACTGCCGTGATCGCCGTCTTGCCACCCAACCGGTCATACAACGACTTCCCCTTGGCTCCATCGGCCGCCTGCACCGATCCAGCCATCAGTACCAGACTCATGACCACCAGGCTCACCACATTCCGCTGCTTCATGACTGTCCTCCTTATATTGATAATAAATAGGGCTTAACGCCCCTCCCCACTCCCCAGAAACCTCTCCCACCGACGCACTTGTTCAAATTCGCCCCCCGGCATGAATTCAGGACAATCGAGCCGCAACTGGCCTTCACCAATCGCCTTATCCATCAATCCACAATGATGCGGTTTCGCGGCATCACTGTGGACATGGGGTTGAAAATAGGTGCAGCCTGCGCACATCCGTACGACCGAAATCGCCCCTTGCTCTTGCAGGGAGTGAATCACCTTGGTGAGCCCCCGTAGCAACACCGCTTGCTCGTCGGGCGTGAGGCTCTTCACGCCGGCTTGGACAACCTGGGTCCATCCTGTGACGAACTGTGCTTCTCGTCTGCCTGCTGCCGTGAGCGTGATGACGAGTACCCGGTGATCTTCCGCCGATCGGGATTTGTGCACGAGCTTCTTCTCAACGAGAGTCATGACCGCTTCGCTGGCCGTAGCCGCCGTCAAACAAAACTCTGTCGCGACGTCATTCAGCCGAACGGGTTGTGCCGCGCGATCAGCCAGAAATCCAAGGATTTGCCCTTGCGTCGGCGTGAGCTTTCGCGTCGTACCGCCTTCCCAGGCTTGGCTTCGTAGGGCCGTCGCGATCTTGGTCAGTCCGACCGTAATATGATCGACGGTCGACTTCTCTCCCTGCAGGGGAAGCTGTTTGCCCATCTCACACCTCCTCTCCTATGCCGATAACGGCACGATAAATCCGCCCAACTGTCGATACTCCCGCTGCTGATGCTCCGTAAACATGACCAGCGGCTCCTGGTGACACAACCGACATTCCTCCGCCGTCACGGAGACCGCCGCATATCCCTGCGCCTGCACATACTCACTGGCCAACCTGAGCGCCGTCGCTTGGTCGCCGGTCATGACATCGAAATGCAGGGTCTTTCCCGGCACCTCCACCCACACATCGAACACTTTCACCGCATCCATCCAGACCTCCCTCTGACATCGTGAATCATTTATCATTCAGGAGTCCATACTATATAGACAGGAACACTATCTTGTCAAGTACCCCCTTCGAAGTAACAGAGAACGCTCGACACCAGACCGGCCGAAACGGCACATCTCCGTTTACCCGGTGCAAACATCTCCTACTGTGAAGTAGACTGGCGACCCTAAGACGGAGACTCCCCGCCCCTATGACCACGGCCATCTCCGACGAACTTCTTGATGGGTCTGCCCCTACCACTAACACTTGGAGCCTACATGTCACATGTCTTGATCATTCATGAAGTCGAAGCCTATCCGGCATGGAAAACCGTATTCGACCAAGCAGCAAGCATCAGAAAACGCGCAGGAGAGATCAGCTACCAATTGCTCCGATATGACAACGAGGCCAACCGCATCGTCCACTTCTCAGCCTGGTCCTCGCTGGACAACGCCCGTCGTTTCTTCGAGTCCCAGGAGCTCATAGAAATCAGACGACAGGCCGGTGTGAAAGCGCCAGAATTTATCTACCTGCATGAAATAGAACGCGGCGTGCTCTAGCCTTGAGATGGCACACCCACTTCCCACCTTGACTCAGACTTGCTGGCAGAATATTTTCACGCTGAGCGTGCTCACAGAGGCGAGACGGTTCGATCTCTCGAACAGAGACAATCCTTACAACAGCCAAGGAGGTGCGTGTGATGAAGTTCGTGAAAGTGCAGGATGAGGAACGGAGCGGTGAAGTGGCGATCAATCTCGACCTTGTTCGAGAGGCTCACTTTGGAGGGGGATTACTACACCTCTACTTCGAACGCAGCTCTACAGCACAGGATGACATGACGTTTACCGGTGAGAACGCTCAGAAAATCTGGGCCGCGATGGG
>VFKF01000414.1 GCA_009885705.1 Nitrospira sp.
CCACCGTTTCATCGTGGGGACTCCGCGAGCACAGCGACTGCCCCGATGGCCCCGCCGCTCTCACTCCCCCACCCCTTCTCACACCTCGTGACGGGGTGGCGGGATGGGCGGATCAGCTTCTACTGCGCGCATCGACCGAGCACATTCTGATCGTGCGCGGTCTGCGAGCAAGGAAGCTGGCCGCCCGTCTCGCCTTCACTGCCAGCCCGTCACTTCATATCCTTTTTCTTGCAAGCACCGATTCACGAAATTCGTGTAGGCTTGATTCGGCGGCGACCCGGCGAACGCGTAGTATAACCCCGTGAGTAATCCCCACACCGCGCCACTCGCTGCGCCGATGAGAGAGCCTCGGCCCGCCGCGCCGGAGATGGCGCCACCGACTGCGCCGCTTGCCGCGCCGACTCCTGCCCCCACGGCGGTGCCGGCCGCCACACGCCCAGCTTTCCCATTGCCCTCTTCCGCCCCAGCCGTTTCGGCCATTTGTCGGCAGGTCTCAAGATCCTGTTCCGCCACTTCCTTCCCGACAGACTGCAGATGCGCATTGGGATACAGAATGGGATGGGCCGTCGAACAAGCGGTAAGCAGCAGCGATCCTCCGAGAATGCACAATGCTTTTTGTCTCATGGCTTCGCCACGCCCTTCTCCTCGCCAAGGTTCAAGCGGTCTCGTACAAGCTGCGACGTGGCCCCCTTCACAAGGACACGTTTGTGCCGCCCATTCGCACCTGATTGGATCTGCACCGAAGCAAGAGGCGTCGAAAGTTGGCGGGCCAGGAATCGGATCAATTCGTCGTTGGCTGCGCCATCGACCGGAGGGGCGGCTATTCTGATTTTAATCGCGTCGCCGTGAAGGCCCACACATTCTGTCGTGGAGGCTTTGGGCTGGATATGAACGGTGAGGACCGCTCCGGCTTTGGTGTCCTGCACGATCAGCGCATTCATCTGTGACAGAGCCCAACAGAGAGCGAACGAGTTGTATCTATATGGAGAGTGCGGCCAACCTGCTCCGTATGGTGCTGGAGCCCGAGTCACCACAGGATGCTCAAACAGACCATCCAGCAAGGCCGCAGGCTTATCGAAACCGGAGGCGTACCCTCAGGGGCGCACGGTGCGACGAATAAGGAGCACCAAGTCTGTGCGCGCCGCCGAGTGGTGAGGCGGCCGGGTCCCCGTTGAGGATTTCGATGAGCCGACCTGC
>VFKF01000330.1 GCA_009885705.1 Nitrospira sp.
ACGAACCGGCCTTGCGCCATCTCCCGAAGCTGATCGATATCTTCGCGCCTGGTCACGGAGAGTGGCACAGTATGGGTCAACTCTTCAATCAACAGGTCGGTGGTTAACGTGGTCTTTCGATGGAGGGCGCGGTAGAGTGCCGCCACCACAGCCTGCTCGATTTCCGAGCCGCTGAATCCGTCGCTGGCGCTGACGATTTTCCCCAGATCGAATGCCGTGCGGTTTTGTTTGCGGAGGGCGAGGTGTATGTTCCAGATGGCCTCTCGTTCGCCATCGTCCGGCAGGTCCACGAAGAAAATTTCATCGAATCGGCCCTTGCGAAGGAGTTCGGGCGGGAGCAACGAAAGATTGTTGGCGGTGGCGACGACGAAGACTTCTTGTTTCTTCTCCTGAAGCCACGTGAGGAATGCGCCGAAGAGCCGGCGGCTCAAGCCGGCATCGGCATCGCCGCTTCCGCCCCCTGAGGCCATCGCCTTCTCGATTTCATCGATCCAGAGGACGATGGGCGAGAGCGACTCAGCCGTTTCGATCGCCTTGCGGAAGTTTTTTTCCGACTCGCCGACGAATTTATCGAACAGCCGGCCGGCGTCCAGTTTGAGGAGCGGAAGCTGCCATTCCCGCGCGATCGCCTTCGCCGCAAGCGATTTGCCGCAGCCCGGCACGCCCACCAGCATGATGCCGCGCGGGGGTGTGAGATTGAGCGCCTTGGCTTCTGCGGTAAAACCGACTTTCGCTCGTTCCAGCCAGGATTTTAGATTGACGAATCCGCCCAGTTCGAACCGGTTGTCTTCGAGTGGATAATATTCGAGCAGGCCGCCGTCTTTGATCGCCTGCACCTTGCGCTTCAAAATCTTCTGCACATCGTCGGCGGAGAGGGTGCCGTCATCGACGACGCATTGCGTGATGACCTGGCGCGCCTGATGGAGCGTCAGTCCCTGTAATGCGCGAAGGATGGCGTCACGCTCGTCCCCCGAAGGGCCCTGGTCCGCCGGCTTGGAGTCGTTGATGGAGCGGAGAATACTCTGTACGACGGTGGTCGATCGCGGGCGTTGGGGCGAGGTTCTGGGACCGAGCGACTGCAGAGCGCTCTGGAGCATGGATTGGAGTTCGTCTCGATCCGGCAGTTGCAAGTCGAGCCGCACGGCGATCTGTTCGAGGTCGAGCGGCAGGGCGATCGGATGGCCGGTCAATACCGAGGTCGCACGAGACCGGCTAAAGTGTTGACTGACTTCTCGCAATTGTCGCGCAACAGCCGCCTCTTGCAAGTGGGGCGCAAGGTCCTTGAGCCAAAATATTCCCTCCACGGTCAACCCGTTGAGGTGCTGCAGGAGGGCCAGCGGGGTGGCGGTCATCTTGCTCAGGCTGGGGCTGTCGTCGGTGCGGGTGAGTCCTCTGGTGACGGACCATTCGAAGAGGGGCATGCGTTCTTGCGCGGCCACGGATTGCAGCAACGTGAGCACCCGCTCTTCTTCCACCGTCTCGATGACGATCAGGGGATGGTGCGAGCGGATCAGGGTGCGGAGATCGTGGACGCTGGTTGATAGAGCCATAGGAGAGAAATGCTAACACGAGGCTCGTGCCTCACCAAGAAAAGGGCGTATTGCTGCGTGGGGTTAGGGCGCCTTGTTGCCAGGCGATTGTGCGCAGCGGAAGCCGATTGCCGGGGAACGTTGATCCATCGGCGCCCCGCTGCGAGTGGCGGTGCGGAGCATGATCGCATTGCTTCTCCATGACCCGCCGCGCAGGCTCTTGTAGCGGCCGCTGGTGGGGCCTGGAGGATTACGCTCCGGCATATAGGCGTAGTAATCGAATCCGAACCAGTCCTGCACCCATTCTGCGACGTTTCCCGCCATATGATGGAGCCCAAATGGGCTTTTCCCTGCTTCGTTTGAATCCACGGCAGCGAGAATGGGGATTTCATGGACGTGGTGCTGGCCGAACATGGCGCGGGTTTGGTCGGGGTCGGCTTGGCCCCAGGGGAAGAGATTGCCGTCCGGTCCGCGCGCCGCTTTTTCCCATTCCGCCTCCGTCGGGAGCCGTTTGCCTGTTGCGACGCACAATTCTTTGGCCTCGGCCCAGGTGACATAGAGCGCCGGCCACCGGCTGAGGGTCTCGTCTGTCACGGAGTGAATCGTGATCACGTGCCAGATGAGCTTTTGCAGCTCGTCCGAGGGATGGAGTTTTCGCTGGTGGAGAAACACGAGATATTCTCCGAGGCTCACCTCATCGCGATCGATCGCGTAGGCATCCATCCAGACTCGATGTTGGGGCAGTTCCGTATCGTCGAACTGTGTCCAATGGCCATAGGGGTCGTCGTCGACTCGTTTGCTGCCGAGCAAGAAGGGCCCGGCTGGGATGGTGATCAGTGGTGACGGCTGGGCCAGTGCTGCGATCCCGGTTAGATGGCGAGCCAATTCCGGTGACGACTTCGCTCCGGCTCCTGCGGCCTGCGGGTTTCCCACGATGAGGAGGAGGGCGAATGCGGCTGCGAGCCCTGGACGAGAGTCGCGCATCAGGTCTTGTTGGAGGCAGCTAAGGCCTTGTTGATTTCCCCGATGAGGCTCCGCTCGATTTCTGCAGCCTCTTCCGCGCTGACGCTGAGGATGCGTCCACCCTGAGCCAGCTTTTCGAAATCGGCTTTGACGCTGAGCCGGGTGACATTCGAGGGCAATGTATGGAGCGACAGGACATATTGATTCCGGAAACCTGCGACTTCCAGCGAGGCAGGAGGGGAGACCTTCCGCTCCGTGACGTAGACCGCTTTTTGATCGGTCTTGATGCTCACCTTGATGTGGTACCCATTGCGGCTGAGGGCCTCCTCCGCCATCTTGGCGACCGCGCTTAAGGGGCGGGGAATGTCGTCAATCTGGGTTCCTTTTTCCTCGACGTGGATATTCTGTGCGATGTGCGCGGCGGCGGTTTTTTGGACATCCGCGCTCAGTTTTTTGGTCTGGGCGACTTGTACCGTCAGATTGTCGGTGGCGACTTTGGCCTCGGCCTTGGCGCTCTCAGTCGATTTTTTCGCGTCGCGTAACTCCTGGTTCAGCAGGTCGATCTGTTGCTGCATGACTTTGTTGCCGTCCTGCAGTGAGGTGACCACCGACTCCTGCTTGGCCAGTTGCTTGCGGAGCGACTCATTGTCGGCTTTGAATGGTGAGTCGTCTGGCTTGCAGCCGCTGGTTGAGAGACAGAGCGCGAGGGCTCCGATCCAGAGAAGCGGCTGGTTCGATTGCGTCGTATGTTGCACGTCAGGTTCCTCCGGCTAATCCGTGCGATTATCCACGCTTCACGCCGACTTGTCCACGCCGGAATCCATGAATTGACCCTGCGTCCTGTCGGACGGTATGCTCGATTCATGATGACTCGCATGGTTCTGTTCGTGATGGCGCTGCTCTGTGCGGATGTGCTGCTCGGTCTGTCGGGAGCGGTGACGGAATCGGACCGCATTCCGGCTGAAGATTACCCGCTCTACGATCAGGTGGTGACGAGCACGTTTCTCACGTCAGCCACGCAGTTGGTTGTGATCGAACGGCTGACGCGGCTTCGTCTCTCTCCGGATCAGGAGGAGCCGACGACGATTGGAGCCTTTCAGGAGCAGGAGTATTTCGAGAGCGAACTGCCGTTGGATCTGATCCGGGCATTCATCTCGGTCAATCGGGCACCCAGCCGGCTCGAAGGGCGATTTCACTTCGGGGTCGGCTATCGGTTTGCCACGGGGGATCAGATTGAAGAACCTGAAGTGTCTCTGGCCCGTCCCGTGACAGTGGCCCATGCCAGGCCGGTTCAGGCCTCGCCGATGTTGGAGCGCCTGGCCTTTTCTCGCGTGGCGCGAAACGTCCGCAACGATCAGGCCTTGCAGTATGTCGAAGTCCTGCGTCCCGATGGCAGCGGAGCGGGATTCCTCGTGTGGTTTCGCCGTCAAGGACAAACCTGGAGGCAGTTCGATACCGCTGTCGCGTGGACCGTCCAGGTTGAGGAAGAACAAGACCAAGAGCAAGAGCCGGAAGGCGAACCGAACCTTGCGCCCTGAGGGGCAAGAACGAAAGCATGCGACGATGATTCCGACGATGATCCGAAAAACATTTTCCGTCCCGCCCCTCGGCTGCAATTGCTCCATCATCGGCGATCCGGTGACGAAGCAGGCGATCGTGGTCGATCCCGGCGGCGCACATGAACGGATTCTGCGCGAGGTGCAGCAGCTTGGCTTGACGGTCACACATATTCTCCATACCCATGCCCATTTCGACCATTTTCTCGCGTCCGGAGAAATAAAGAAGGCGACCGGGGCGACGATTTGCCTGCATCAGGACGATCTCGAGCTCTGGAAGAATCTTGAACTGCAATGTCAGATGTTCGGCGTGGCTTATGTGCCGGTTCCGCTGCCGGAGTATTGGATCAAGGATGAGGAGAAGTTGTTGGTCGGCCAGATGTCCGCAGTCGCCATCCATACGCCAGGTCACACGCCCGGCTCCATGAGTTTTCATTTCCCGAGCGATAACATGGTTGTCGCCGGCGACACGCTCTTCCGCGGCAGCATCGGGCGGACCGATCTCTGGGGCGGGGACTTCGATGCGATTGAGCGGTCAATTCGTGAGCGGCTCTATTCACTTCATGATGCGACGACGGTGGTGACGGGGCATGGACCGGAGACTGAGATCGGAGTGGAGAAGGAGTCGAATCAGTTCTTCAGGATTTAGCTCGTGGCAGGCACAGGGTTATTCTTTTTGCATTCTGACGCGGAGCCGTTCGAGGCGTTTTTCGGTGGACTGTTTGATGAAGGTCATGTTCTCCGCGA
>VFKF01000184.1 GCA_009885705.1 Nitrospira sp.
GAGCGAGTCGAGGTGCGGGGCCATGCCCACTATCTGGCGCTTTCCGTTCCTCTGACCTATCAGCCGGCGAAGGGGTATGGACTGGTGGTCTGCCTGCATGGCGCAGGATTTACCGGTGAGGCCTATCTGGAACGATGGCAGGTTCGATTGGGGGAGGACTATGTCTTAGCCTGTCCGACCGTTCCGATGGGTGCCTGGTTTACGAGAGGTGCGGAGGAGCTGGTACTGGAGACGATTCGATCCGTACAACGGCGCTATCATATCGATCCTGACAGAGTGTTTCTCACCGGCATGTCCAACGGCGGAATTGGCGCCTGGGTGATCGGTATGCACGATGCGCCCCTGTTCGCCGGCATTGCGCCAATGGCCAGCGGCCTCGACCATGTGCTGATGCCGTTTTTGGCCAACCTGCGCGCCACGCCGGTCTATATGATTCATGGAGCCAAGGATCAGGTGATGCCGGTTGAACTCAGCCGCACCATTACGAAAGAGTTGACGAGGTTGGGCTATCCCTTTGTGTATCGGGAACATGATCGCGAGCATCCCACGGCTGGCGGGCATTACTTCCCCAGGGAGGAGTTGCCAGATCTGGTGACCTGGTTCAACGCCCAACGGCGTAATCCCTTGCCGACGAGGGTGACGGTCGTACGTGAGGCCAGTCATTTTCAATCGTTCGGCTGGGTTCGTATCGATACCACGGACGCGATTGCCGCATTTTCGGAAGACTTGGTCTCCAAGCGAGATGAGCTGACCAGGAAGAAGCGCTATGCCAGACTGGATGCGTCTGTCACAGCACCGAACCGGATCGAGGTTGAAACGAACCTGGTGCGGCGGTACACGCTGTTCCTGAACGATCAGCTGGTCGACCTCTCCAAGCCTGTGACAATCGTCACGAACAAGCAGGTCTCGTTCGAGGGGAAGGTGGTCCCGACCGTTGAGACCCTGTTGCGTCAAGCGCGTCTCCGTCAGGACGCTCGCCAGCTGTTTCCCGCTCAGCTATCCATTCAAGTCTTGCCGCAGACTCCATGACGTTCCCGGGGGCGATGCAAGGCAGATTGTGGGCGATACTGTTGGGGGGAGCCGTCGGGCTCTGGATCGTCCCGGTACAGGCCGAGTCCTGTGTGCTGGCGCCGTACCACGTAGGCCTATCGTTTCCAGTGTCGAAGGTTGAGTCACGGTGGGCCTGTCCTCTGCAGGCGATCATCGACGGATATACGACGGCCAACAAGGTTGGGCCGGTTGTCATCCCGCTTCCCGAACAGGTCTATCTCTATCTGCTGGACCGTCCGCCTATGGCCGCTGCGTTGATCAATCGGCTTGAGTTGGGTCCCTACAAGGCAGAGGAGCGGGGCACAGCTCGTTTCTGGGGGGACGATGGAGAGGGGGCGTCTGGAATCGTCGAACTCGTCTATCAGGATCGAAGCAATCGGATTTACTATGTGGAGGGGTCTCACGAAAGTACCTTCCTGCCGAACGTCAAAGGGAAGGCGGTCGTGTTTGTGAGAATGAATCCGATGAAAGATGGGCAGGGAAAGGACGCGGTTGAAACGACGCTTGTGGCCTACACGAGATTGGACAGCCGCATCCTGGCAGGGCTGGTGTCGCTCATTCGTCCATTGGTCGGAAACACCGTGACACGGAAGCTCACCCAAGGAATCACTATCGTCAACCGGCTAGGACAGGAAATGCGGCAACATCCAGACCGAGTCCTCTTCGAGGCGATCGATCCGCCATCGTTGTCGGACGTGGAGGTGGCATTTTTACAGCATGCGCTGGAGCGCTTGTCGCATGGTAACGGCTCGATCAATTCAGGGACGGTTGCACCATGACAACGACACGCAGTTTCACCCTGCTCTGCACCGTCGGCGTGTTCTGCTTTATCAGCTACAACATGGTTCGAATGCCGGTGTTGGCCCTGTTCGCAGAATCGCTCGGGGCTAGTCCTGAGCGGATCGGGCTTATCGTGTCGGTTTCCACACTCACCGGAGTATTTCTCAAGTTGCCGTCCGGTGCCCTGTCCGACATCTACGGGCGGCGGTTTCTCTTGCAGATCGGCGTGGTCGCGTTCGGGCTTCCGCCGTTTCTCTATCCCTGGGTCACAGATCTCGATTGGCTGACCGCCTTGCGCTTTTTTCATGGGCTTGCCACGGCGATTTTTGCACCTAGTGCGTTGGCGACTGTGGCAGACCTTTACCGTGAACGGCGCGGTGCAGCGCTCGGGACCTACACGGCTTCGACGCAATCCGGTGCCCTGCTCGGTCCTTTCATCGGCGGCTATCTGATCTACGCGTCTGGATTTTCCGCTGCTTTTGTGACGGCCGGCTTCTTCGGCTGTATCGCCATTGCCATCTTTTATAGCCTGCACCTCACGCCGCCTCCTCCGCGCATTCAAGAGAAGGGGATGGCTCCGTTGTTGGCGGAGATGTGGAAAGGCTTCCGGGTCGTCGCCAAGAATCGCAAGGTCCTGATTACCAGCTCGACCGACGCGGCCAAGATGATTGCGAACGGAGCCTTGATGGCCTTCCTTCCCCTCTATGGGATCTCGGTAGGATTGAATCCTGGAGAAGTCGGACTGCTGTTTACGGTTCAGGCCCTCACGTCGCTCGTGTCGAAGCCGATTATGGGCCGGGTGTCCGATCGCGTCGGGCGTCAACCGCTCATCGTCATCGGCCTCGTGATCTGTGCGGTCACCTTCGTCTGTATTCCTCAGGTGTCGATATTCTGGTTACTCTTGCTGCTCTCCGCCGGCTTTGGATTCGGCGAAGCCGTCGTCTCTTCTTCCTCGTCCGCGTTGGTTGCGGATAGTTCAGAATTCAAGACGCTAGGGGCAGGGATGGGCATGCAAGGAAC
>VFKF01000442.1 GCA_009885705.1 Nitrospira sp.
ACGCCGGCGGACCCGCGGGCGCACCGTTTCAGGGGGGTAAGGGGGTGTCGTAAGACTCCCCCTGCTGTGATGCCATGCTCCTCACAATCAAGGACCTCTCGGCTCAGCTGAATATCAAGCCATCCACGCTCTATCTCTGGGCAGCGCAAGGCAAAATCCCCTGTCGCAAGATTCACGGATTAATTCGGTTTGACCAGCAAGAGATTCATCATTGGCTAGATTCCTTTACTCCTGCACATGGTACAGCTGGCTCTCCTTCCTCACCGCCTCAACCCCACAGCGAGGTGGAGCGTCTCATTGCGGCTGCGAAACGAGATGTTTATACTCCGCCTCGGGAGACCAGACCCAGGGAAAAGAAAGGAGTAACCCCCAATGGGTCTGTATAAACGAGGCCCGGTCTGGTGGATGAGATTCACCTACAACGGTACGTTGACGCGGAAATCAACGGAAACTGTGGACCGGAAGTTAGCGGAACGGATTTATCACAGTGTCTTAGGGAAGATCGCTGAAGGCAAATGGTTTGATCGCTTACCGGGTGAGGACACGACGTTTCGTGACATGATGGAGCGGTATTTGACAGAACACACGGATAGAAATAAGGCGCTGAGTTCTCAGCGTCGCGACCGTGGGATGAGGGACCGTCTGTCAGAGTTTTTTGGAGACATGATGTTGTCAGCAATCAGACCAAGGCTGATAGCGGACTACAAGTCTAAGCGGCGTCTAGACGGAGTCTCACCGAAAACCATCAATAACGAGCTGACCCTGATGAGCCATGCTTTTACCCTCTGTGTAAAAGAATGGGAGCTGGTCAGGGACAATCCCGTGAAGCGAGTCTCCAGAGAAAAGGTGCGGAATCACATGGCACGGTGGCTGACATTGGAGGAAGAAGAAGGGTTACTCGCCGCTTCTCCTCTGTGGTTGCAGCAGTTGATTGTGTTTGCTGTCAGTACCGGTCTCCGTCATCGGGAAGTGCTGCATCTCCAGTGGCCTGAGGTCGATTTTTCACGAAGGACCATCACGATCCTAGAGCAGAAAAATAAGAGCATCGATACGCTGCCGTTAAATGTTCGAGCGCTTGACGTGTTGAAGGAGAGGGCAAAGGTTCGGCATCTCA
>VFKF01000182.1 GCA_009885705.1 Nitrospira sp.
AAATCTACCGGCACCAATATCTTCGTAAACAGCGACTCAGCCATATCACCTCCAGAGAATTGACTCATTCTCTAATATCGCAAGGCTGGTGCCACTGATCTAGGCTGAAGGCTGAAAGCTGAAGGCTGCGGAGAAACAACGGCTTTCTTCCTCCTCTCACGCCTTCAGCCTTCAGCCTTCATACCTACTCTCTGTTACGCGGGGGTGTCTTGCTACAGAGTGAAGAGCCACACTGTGGCGGAAGGCAACAGATGACGTGAATCGTAAGGCGTGAACCGTGAGACGCGAAAAGCAAACGGGGCCAAACGCCTATCACCTCTCACGCCTCACGTGGCACTACCCCAGCGGCATCGGACTTGCTGACATTGGTTGCTCATAAACAGTTGGAGATCACGAGCATGACAAGAACACAGTGGTGGTTCGTGGGAGCGGTGCTCCTCGGGCTTGCGGTCGCAGTCTATTTTCTGTTTTTCTGCCCCACGGAATGCCAGTGAGCGTCGACTAGCATGGAGTCACACTGATGAACACATTGCTTGTGGTTGATGGGTCGGATAATGCCTATGAGGCCGTTCACGCCATGAAATACTTGGCCCAGGCAGAGCAACTGACGCTGCTTCATGCGCTGGACGTCCCGAGACCGGCCTATCCCATGATGGTGCCTGAGGTGGCGGAGGAACTCTATCGGTCCCTCGAACAGAGCATGAGAGAAGATGGCGAAAGGCTACTGGATCGAGTGCAGTCTCTCCTCCCCATGCACGCAGGCCCTACGACGAAACAGCTTCGAATCGGGTCTCCAGCAGAAATGATTGTGGCGACGGCCGAGGAACAAAAGGCCGATCTCATCGTGATGGGAGCACGGGGCCTTGGTCCCATCAAGGAGCGGCTGCTCGGCAGTGTGTCCCACCGCATCCTCACCCTGGCTCCCTGCGCCACGCTGATCGTGAACGGTCCGGTCAAAGCCATGAAAAACATCTTGCTCCCGCTCCAGGGCCTCTCGGACGCGGAAGCCGCCATTCGTTTTCTCCAGTTGAAACCGTTCCACGATCCGGTTGAGATCACGCTACTAACCGTCTTGCCTTCGACACAACCGCCCTGGCCGGTCGAAGCCGCCGCCGCCGAGACACTGGAAAAGCAGGCCTTAGAGAGCGCGCGCGGCTACATCGAGAGCGTGACAGAACGTCTCCGCGCCTTAGGGTATCAAGCGCATGGACTAGCTGTACTCGGGACTCCCTCTGCCATGATCTTGCAGGAAGCCACCAACCTTCGCGCTGATCTGATTCTGATGGGCACCAGTGGCAGGCAGGGAATCACTCGCTTCGTACTCGGCAGTGTGTCTCATGCCTTGTTGCACAAGATGCCGTGTCCGGTGTTGGCATTCCACTAAGCACCGGCTGGCCGGATGCTGAAAAAGGCCGCCAGCTTCGTTCTCACCTTGAACGCATCCTCAACGTACCCCTGAGGGTACGCCTCCGGTGCGTTCGTCGGCTGCGGCCTTGCTGGACGGCCTTTTTGAGCATCCTCTTACAGCAACCTTTCTTTGATTAAATCCAGGATCTGGCGGGCTGCCTCGGCAGATGTTGTGGTGGTGCTGTCGATTCTAAGATCAGGATTGGTCGGCGCTTCGTAGGGCGATTGAAGTCCCGGAACTGTGAGAGAGTCGCCCTTCTGCACCTTAAATTCGTCTTGGAACGGGCAGAAAGCGTTTGATGGTGAAGAAGAGACAAGTCGTCAGGCCGACACTCGTTCCCACTCCCTGGCACGGGCGGCGAAGGCCTCTTTGTACTTTGGCCAATCGTGCAGCGTCGCAGGATCAAAGTCGGCGCCGTTCGGCCATACCAGCGTTTTGACCTCCGCATCAATCGCCACCTGGTTGAACAACTGAAGATCGAGCAGTGGACCGTAGAGCTCTCCAGCGAGCACTGGCTTCAGGTTGATAATTTGCTCCGTGGCGTCGGTAAACTGCACGCGCAACGTGTATGGTTCAACAACCTCGACGGCTCGGACCTGATAAATAAGATGCGTCATGACTATCCTACGTCAACGGTGCAATGGGCCATGGTTTATAACCTGTCTGCAAGCGATCCCAATCGGCC
>VFKF01000286.1 GCA_009885705.1 Nitrospira sp.
TACAGCGACTTGAGCGAGGGGCCGATTTCCCGGTTATCCGCATGGCCTTCGATGCGAATCTGCCGATCGCCGGCAGTGGTTTTAAGATAGGCAATCAGCTCATCGAGTACCTGGTACCCGTCGGCTTTGATTGTGGCTTCACCCGATTCAAACCGAAGTTGCTTCGTGAGATCGCCAAGGCTGATTCTAGTTTCTTTGGCAACATTCTGGACTTGAAACCTGCTTGGAGAAGGAGCGGCAGCAGGGGAAATATCCAGAGACTGCTGGGACGATTGGGAGATTGGCATGATCTCAGGTGCACGGACTTTTACGCGGAAGCGATCGCCCTTGAGAACGCGGGAAATCGATTTCGTGATCAACGCCGTGGAAGTTCGGTCCTCCATGGATAGAATTTTCAATTCTCCCACGACCCGTTGAGGAAGGCTCCCTCCTGACCGCACGATGTCCATGCGATCCCCAGCTCTGATCCCGTCTTCCCGTCCTCGATCCAGATAGACGACGTTTCTTTGTGCCACCATGTTCATGATGCCCATGTTGGACTGGAACTCGACAACCCGTCCCTCGACATCAGCGCTGGAGGTCTGACCGGAGGCCCCTCCCTCCTCAGCTGGAAGCACAAATTTCATCACGGGGTCGCCTGGCGATACTGGCGCATAGGCGCGGACGACCTCGACGGTGGTCAGCGTCTTATCAATCTGGCTCACCTGGACCACGGCTAGCCGATTGACTAAATAGCCCAAGTATTGACCGGTGATGGGATGGAAGACTTTGTATGCTCGCCGATAGATTGTGAAAAGGTCTCCTGGCACGACGTCGTCGGGATTCTTGAGCCGGAGGTAGAGGACATCCCTGCTACCCAAGATCATGTGATCTCCGGTGGTCTGATTGTCGCCGGTAATTACGTTCACGAACCCATCTTGGGGAGTCGATCGCTGAATGGATCCAGAGGAATAGGCTAAGGCCTGGTCCCCGAATCGAATAGAATTCAAATCGTCAGCTGCCCAGGCCAAAGGGGTGAGTGGCGTGGCCAGGGTCAAAACCATGAGAGAAACGGCACATGTTATTGAATAGTGAGTCATGGTGGTTGTCCTTCATGTAAGGCAAGTAGTGCTGTCAGAACCATAGCAAATAGTCCTGTATTGTCAAGAATATTGAGGCCTTGTCTCGTTGACCCGCCAATTCACTCAATGCTAAGGTGATTTGCTGTTAGCGATTTTCACACAGGGGGACATTTATGGCGTCTGAACTGCCTCCTACCCACGATGCTCAACCTCAAGGTCGATCTCGCATCGAAACCCAGATTCACCGACGCAAGAAAGCCAAGGCCTTCTCGACTCTGGAGCCTGAGTGGGATCAAGTCGACCTGGTGCCACCATCTCACCTGCGCATGCCATCCGATCACATGGCGCCTACTCCGCCTAATAAAGCAAAGAACTCTTCATGAAATCAGCCCCTTCGGCATGACCGCAGTTTGCGACTCAGTCTGAGTTTTTTGTTGGGTTTCGCCCCGCCTGCCGACCGTCTCTGCTGTCTCTTTTTGGTTTCTTCTTGAGTCAGCGACAGTGAGCGTTGTCACACAATTGAATCTAGGACTTTCGGGACGAAGCCGTAGGTCCTTTGGACGCTTGCTATCACGCCAATCCAGGGTCTAAGATCCCGCTCTCTTTTGTATCTCAAGGTGTTGAAAGGTCAGCCCTATGAGCGGTTTTGAGTTGCTTCTTGAGTACCTGACCCGATACTTCCCGATTCTGCTGTTCACTTTCGTGGCGCTGGCGTTTGGCGTGGTGACGCTGATCCTCAGTTATCTTGTCCAACCGAAGTATCCAGAATCTGAGAAGCTCTCTACCTATGAGTGCGGATCGGAGCCGTTTTCTGATGCACGGATGCCGTTTCCGGTTCGGTACTACATCTTCGCGATGCTCTTCGTGATTTTCGATATCGAGGTTATCTTTCTCTATCCATGGGCAGTAGTTTTCACCAAAATAGGGTTGATCGGGTTGATTGAAATGCTGGTTTTCATCGGGCTGTTCTTGGTGGCCTATGTCTATGCCTGGCGTAAGGGAGCCCTGGAATGGGACTAATTCAAATCGGTCGTCACGATAAAGACGGCACCCCAGACGTTGTGACCACAACGGTCGAAAAAGCGGTGAATTGGGCCCGTAAAGGGTCGCTCTGGCCGATGACGTTTGGTCTGGCCTGCTGCGCGATCGAAATGATCGCGGCGGTGTCCTCACGGTACGATATGGACCGTTATGGGGCTGGCGTCTTCCGGGCCTCACCTCGACAGTCAGATCTCATGATCGTCGCCGGGACTGTTTGCCGCAGGATGGCGCCGGTGATCCGGAAAATTTACGACCAAATGCCGGAACCGAAATATGTCATTGCGATGGGGTCCTGCGCCACGTCGGGAAACATTTACGACAGTTATAGCGTCGTCCAGGGCGTCGATCGGTTTGTGCCGGTGGATATCTACGTGCCTGGTTGTCCTCCAACCCCGGAGGCACTCTTTGACGGCATCCTTAAGTTGCAAGAACGGATCATGCTGAAACGTGTGTTTCTGACACAACCGGATCAGGTCAAGCCCGGCTTTAAAATTAAGATTTAGGTCCCCAATGTCATTGCAGCAATTAGCCAGCCAACTTCAAGATACCTTCCCCGTCGGCTTGGTGAAAGCCGTGGAGTGGCGTGGCGACCTTGCGGTGACCGTCACGCGGGACCGCCTCCATGAGGTTGCACAGTTTCTTCATGACGATCCGGCCATGGATTTCGATTACATCGTGCACGTGAGTTCGGTCGATTGGCCTGATGACGAAGAGCGATTTGAAGTGGTGTACGAGTTCTACTCGATCAAAAAGCGTCAGCGCATCAGGCTCAAGACTCGAGTGCCTGAATCAGATTGCATCGTCGATTCTCTGACGGATCTCTGGAAAGGCGCCGATTTCATGGAACGTGAAGTCTACGACATGATGGGCATCCGCTTCCGGCACCATCCGGATCTCCGTCGGATCCTCATGCCCGACGATTACACCGAAGGCTATCCCTTACGAAAAGATTTTCCACTTCGTGGCAAGGGCTGGCGCGATACGTTTGAGTTCTTGGACGAAACGGCCCGATAGGACAGACGATGGCCTTTGAAGATCAACGAACAACCGTATACAAGGTCGATCCGGCCCATCCGGAGAGCGAGACCCTCCCGACCTTGCGCACGGAGGAGCTCCTGCTCAATATGGGTCCTCAACACCCCGCGACCCATGGCGTGCTGAAAGTGATCCTCGAGTTGGAGGGCGAACGCCTCGTGAAATCGACTCCGGTGTTGGGATTTCTGCACCGCGGAGTGGAAAAACTCGCGGAAGATGGCACCTATCACCAATTTATTCCCCATACCGACCGGCTCGACTACGTCTGCGCGATGTACAACAATTTCGCCTACTGCCGGGCGGTCGAAAAACTCATGAACATTACCGTGCCGGATCGTGCCGAGTATCTGCGCACGATCGTGGCAGAGGTCCAACGTATCATCGGCCATCAGTTCTGGCTCGGGACGCAGGCGCTCGACATTGGGGCTATGACCGTTTTTTTCTATTGTTTCCGGGATCGGGAAATTCTCCTGGATTGGTTCGATGAATTGTGCGGCGCGCGTCTGACGACCAGTTGGTACCGCATCGGTGGTGTCGAGCGGGATCTTACGTCGTCGCTGCTCGACAAGTTAAAGCAGTTCCTGGATTATTTTCCGCCAAAAATCGATGAGTACGTGATCTTTCTGGAGACGAATCGGATTTGGGTCGCGCGGACGAAGGGTGTGGCGGTTATTTCGGCAGAAGACGCCGTCAGTTTCGGCCTCAGCGGGCCGACGCTCCGCGCTTCGGGCGTCGATTACGACCTTCGTAAGGCCGAGCCCTATTCCGCTTATCCCAAGTGTGAGTTCAGTGTGCCGCTCGGCAAGAACGGCGACACGTACGATCGATACTGGATTCGTGTCCAGGAACTCTATGAAAGTGTGAAGATCATTCGGCAATGTCTGGAGCAAATGCAGGACGGTCCCATTATGGCCGATGTGCCCAGCGTCACGTTGCCGCCGAAGCAGCGAGTCTTCACAAATTTGGAATCCATGATCCAGCAATTCAAGCTCTTCTCGCAGGGCTTCGACGCCCCTGCGGGAGAGATTTACTGTGGCACCGAAGCGCACAAGGGCGAATTAGGGTTCTATATCGTCAGCACGGGCGGCGGAAAGCCCTATCGCTTGAAGATTCGCGCCCCTTCGTTTATTCACATGGGCGCATTCGACCATATGTCCAGAGGGTATATGATCGCCGATGCGATCACGCTCTTCGGGAGTTACGACATTGTGATGGGTGAGTGCGATCGATGAGACCTGTTGGGCGTAAACATGCAGAGGGCCACCTGAGAACTCAGCATTCAGGACTTAGCACTGGGGAACGTTTATGGGTTTGAAGCCAGCAACCAATCCAGACGTAGAAGCCGTCGCGATCGAGTTGTCGATCGACGGGAAGACCGTGACCGCGAAGGACGGAGTCTCTCTCTACGACGTGATCTCGAGCACGGGCAAGATCATTCCGGCCATGTGTTACCACTATACCTTCGATCCCTTTGGCTCCTGCGGCATGTGTTTGGTTATGCAGGAAGGCAAGAAAGCGCCGATCCGTTCCTGCACGGCCAAAGCCGCCGCCGGTATGGTGATCAGAACCGAGGGCGACGATCTCTTCCAGGCTAGGAAGAAAGCGGTGGAGAAGCACCTCTCGGTCCATCCTCTGGACTGTCCGGTCTGTGATGCCGACGGCCATTGCGAACTGCAAGATATGGCCTTCCAGCATGGGGTCACGAACCTGGCCAACGCCAAACAGAAATTTATTCCGGAAGATACTCGCAGCCCGGTGCTCGACTTCAATATGAACCGCTGCATTGCCTGCGCGGAGTGCATCAACGTCTGTAAAGACGTCTTGATGATCGATGCGCTGCAGTTCATGAAGAAGGGCGGATTCAATCAAGTCGTGCCGAAGGGAGACCTCGCGCTCTCCTGCGAGTTCTGCGGAGACTGCCTCGCGGTCTGTCCGGTCGGCGCCATTACGAATAAATTTTCCAAGTATTTGTACAAGCCGTGGCAGATGAAGAAAACCACCACGACCTGCAACTACTGTGGGGACGGCTGTCAGATGCACCTTGAGACCAAGGATGCTGAAGTCGTTCGTGTAACCTCGCCGTTGTCATGGAAGAATAAATGGGGCGATCGGGCCGATACGGCCAAGGGGCATGGCGGGCTATGCGTGCGAGGGCGTTTCGGGTTCGAGTACATCGATAGCGCCGCACGTCTGAAGCAACCGCTTCTTCGCAAGGGCAATCAACTCGTCGAAGTTCCTTGGCTCGAGGCCATGCACCAGGTGGTGGAACAGTTCTCTGAAATCCGTCGCAAGCATGGACCGGACTCGATTGCCGGTCTGATCACCGCCCGTTGCACCAACGAAGAGCTCTATCTCTTCCAGAAACTCATGCGAACCGGGTTCCGGACCAACCAGTTCGACAGCAGTGCGCGCTACGGCCACCTCAACTTCGTCCATGCCTCCCGGCATGCGTTGGGGATTGGGCGGAGCCCGAACGACTGGGAAGACCTGACAAGGGCCAAAGCCATCGTACTCATTGGCTCGAACCTGACGGAGACCAATCCGCTCACAGCCGTACGGATCAAGGAAGCGCTTCGTGTCTATCAGGCGCAGGTGGTCGTTATCGATTCCGCCATCACGAATATGGCCAAGCTGGCATCCCATCCCTATCTCATCAGCCCCGGAACGGAAGGGCTCGTGATCGACGGACTCGTGAAGGCCACTCTGGAACTGGGGTTAATCGATGAGGAGACCATCGGGAAGCATCCGAAGGCTTTTGAGGCCTTGAAAGCTGCGGTGGCCCACGTGTCATTGGAGCAGGTCGCGGCGAAGACTGGCATGTCGGTTGAGGCTTTGAAAACCACTGCGGCGATCTTCGCCGAAGCGCCACGCTCCATCATTCTCTGTGCCGAGGGCATCGTCCGGCAGTCCGATGGATATCAGAACGTGTTGAAACTGATGGATCTCGCCTGGATCACCGGCAAGTTAGGCCAGCCCGGTTGCGGCGTGAATACGGTGACGGAGGAGCCGAACGAGCAGGGCGCCGTCGATATGGGCGTTGCCCCGGAATTCCTTCCCGGCCAAGCGTCTTTCAATGATCAGGTCGCTCGCGACCGTTTCGCAAAGGCCTGGGACGTGACACTCCCGGCAGCCGGATCCGGCGCGAATCTCGTCGAGATACTCAAGCGCTGCAAGAGCGGCCAGATCCGTGCGTTGTACGTGATCGGAGAAAACCCGCTCGCCACGTTGCCGGCATCGATGGAAGTTCGTGCGGCATTGGATCGGCTGGAGTTGCTTGTCGTCCAGGATCCGTTCCTGACCGAGACTGCGCGCATGGCTCATGCGGTGCTGCCGGCTTGTACGTCCGCGGAGAAAGACGGCACCTTTACCAACCTGGAAGGCCGTGTACTGCGTGTCCGTGAAGCGCTGGATCCGGTCGGGGAAAGTTTGCCGGACTGGCACATCATGACGGCATTGGCCAACGCGCTGGGCTGCCAATGGGAATATGAATCGTCGAACGACATTCAAGCCGAGATCATGAAGTTATTGCCCGGGTACTACAACCTCGGACAGCCCCGGAAGGTCGTGCCGACGGTGGACCGCTATCTGTCGAACGGTTATGCCGGTGAAGTGGCAGCGCGTTATCGAGCCCCAGTTGCGTCGGACGCGAAGGTCCAGCGACCCTATGGGCTGTTGATGGGACAGATCCTGTATCATTCCGGGAAAATGTCCACGGAAGCGCCCGGGCTCATCAAGATCGCTCCGAATACCGGCCGGCTCAGGATGAATCCGGAAGATATGAAACGGCTTGCGGTGAGTGAAGGGGGCAAGGTGCGCCTCACATCTGATCGTGGTTCGCTGCAAGTGGCGGTGCAGCCGGATCAGTCTGTCGCCCCGCAGACCTGCTTCTTTCCAGAGCATTTCAACGAGCCCCCGGTCAAAGATCTGATGTCGGTTCAGGTCGATCCGACTACCGGAGTGCCTTCGTTTAAGCGTATTGGCGTGACGATCGAAAAAGCATAAGGGGAAGCAGGGAAACATCGATGCGTGTCACCGTACTGATCAGGAACATTCTCCATGCCGCGTTGTTTTATGAGATTTGGGACGCGATGAAGGTGACGTTCAAGCACATGTTCCATAAGCCCATTACCTTCCAGTACCCGCGGGAGCAACGCGTTCTCCCCGATACACACCGGGGGGCATTGGCTCTGTTGCGCTATGACGATCATCAGGAGCGCTGTGTCGGCTGTGACCTCTGCGAAGCCGCCTGTCCATCCCGCTGTATCAAGGTCATCAGTTCGGAAGATGCGGCGCGTCCGCTGCAGCGATTTGCCAGCGAGTTTTACATCGATATTACGAAATGTGTTTTTTGCGGCTACTGCGTCGAGGCCTGTCCCGTCAACGCCTTAGCTATGACCAAGATGTATGAGTTTTCCACTCACGACAAACGGACCCTGCTGTTCGATAAGAAGCGGCTGTACGAAATCGGCGAGCGGCATCTCGACGATGCAAAAAAATACTTATACGCGCATAATCAGGAACAGAACGTTGAGGAAAGCCGGGAGTATCGGTATTACTTCCCGCAATCGGTATTGAAGCCGACTCAATCCCAACCGAAGCATCTGGGCTGAATCGATCGATGGTTTTGGTATTTTTCACCTATTTCGCACTGGTCAGCATTGTCGCGGGCGTCATGACGGTCGCGCTCAAGCACCCGGTGCATTGCGGCCTGGCTCTCCTGGCTCTGCTGCTTCACGTCTCCGGGCTCTTCATCCTGCTCAACGCCGAATTCCTCTGGGCCGTACAAGTCATCGTCTACGCCGGTGCGATCCTCGTCTTGTATCTCTTTGTGCTGATGCTGATGAACTTGAAAACCGACGATCGATATCTTCATTCCTCGTACCGGTACTTTCTCGCTCCAGCGGCTCTTGGATCGGTCTACGTCTTGAGCCTCCTGCTCCGCTCACCTTTCGCGGGCACAAAAGGCGATGCCCCCACCGTGGCGGTGCTCCAGGACGGCGATACCTACGCGGTCGGAATCAAGATGTTCAGTGAGTATCTGTTGCAGTTCGAAATCGTCGGGGTGTTCCTGTTGGGCGCGGTCATCGGAGCGATCGTGCTGGCAAAAACGCCGAAGCCGATCGTGGAGAAACGTGGAAGATAAGGGACTCGGTCTATGGTTCCGTTAAGCGCCTATGTCGCCGTCAGCGCCGTGCTGTTTATTACCGGCCTGCTCGGCGTCTTGATCAGACGGAACTTCATCATCGTGTTGATGTCCGTTGAAATCATGTTGAACGCGGCAAACATCAACCTTGTTGCCTTTTCCTATTACTTGGAATCCATGGCTGGCCAATTGGTGGCGCTTTTCATCATTGCCATCGCGGCCGGAGAAGCGGCAATCGGGCTCGCCATCATTATTGTCGTGTTCCGTGGAAAGATTTCCACGAACGTGGACGAGATGAATCTCTTGAAGTGGTAATGTGACGGATCTACTCATAAAACTCATTCCGGTATTTCCTTTGCTGGCCGCTATCGTGAACGGCCTCGCTGGCAGGAAATATTCCCACGAGATTGCACACCGGTTGGCCTGGGGCTCAGTCGGGTTGTCATTTCTCTGCACGCTCGGTGTGTTCATCGACGTCTTGCGGAGCGGCACCGCGCATGAAGTCATCGCCTATCAATGGATCTTCGGCGGCGACCTCACCATTAATCTGGCCTATCTGGTCGACCCGCTCACCTGCATCATGCTGCTGGTGGTCACGGGCGTTGGTTTGCTGATCCACGTCTATTCCGTCGGCTACATGCATGGAGAAGCAGGATTCACCAGATTCTTCACCTACATGAACCTCTTCATGGTCTCCATGTTGCTCCTCGTCATGGGGAACAACTATGTCGTGCTCTTTATTGGCTGGGAAGGGGTCGGGCTCTGCTCCTATCTCTTGATCGGTTATTACTACGATAAGGTCTCTGCCGCCAAAGCTGCCTCGAAAGCGTTCGTGGTGAACCGCATCGGGGATGCCGGATTCCTGCTGGCGATCTTCCTGATCTTCATCAATTTCAAGACGCTGGACTATACGAAGGTTTTTGCCCAGGTCGGACAGCTGTCTCCCGACATGGCCACGGCGATTGCGCTCTGCCTGCTCGTCGGTGCCATCGGCAAATCAGCCCAGCTTCCCCTCTATACCTGGCTCCCGGATGCGATGGAAGGTCCGACACCGGTCAGCGCCCTCATCCATGCAGCGACGATGGTGACGGCCGGGGTTTACATGATCGTGCGAAACCATGCCATTTTCGACATGTCACCCACAGCCATGTTTTGGGTCGGAACGATTGGCGGCATCACGGCACTTTTCGCTGCCACCATTGGTCTTGTGCAAACGGACATTAAGCGGGTCTTGGCCTATTCGACGGTAAGCCAGCTTGGGTACATGTTTCTCGGATGCGGAATCGGCGCATACTCGGCTGCCGTGTTTCATCTCATGACCCATGCCTTCTTCAAGGCCCTCTTGTTCCTCTCCGCCGGGTCGGTGATCCACGCGCTCTCGGGCGAACAAGACATTCGAAAGATGGGCGGCCTCAGCACCAAGATTCCCTGGACCTATCGGCTGTTTCTGATCGGCACCGTTGCCATCGCCGGTATCCCGCCGTTGGCAGGTTTCTGGAGTAAAGATGAAATCCTGGCCCATGCCTTTACGCACGAACATTATGTCCTCTATGGCATGGCGGCCATCGGCGCATTGCTGACCTCCTTCTACATGTTCCGTCTGACCTATCTGACCTTTTACGGCACCTCGCGGATGGACCACCATACCGAGGAACATGTCCACGAATCTCCGATGGTGATGGTCGGTCCGCTCATGGCGTTAGGGGTGTTATCCGTTTTTGGCGGGTTCCTGGGCTTCCCACCTGAACATGGCTGGCTCCATCAATTTCTGGCGCCGGTCGCTGGTATGGGAGGGGAGCATGAGGCCAGCACCGGACTCGTCCTCACACTCATGATGATTGCCACAGGAATTGCGTTGTTGGGCTGGGGCGTTGCGCATTATTTTTATAGCGTGAATCTGTCGGCGCCGGAGCGGCTGTCGGCAAAATTCCAGGCGGTCTATACGACCTTGCTCAATAAGTACTATGTCGATGAATTCTACGATCTCGTCTGGGTGGAACCCACCAAGAAACTGGGGCAGCTGCTCGATTGGTTCGACCGGACCGTGATCGATGGCCTTGTGCGAGGGGTTGCGCAGATGGCTGAGTTGGGTGCCGCGGGATCGACCTGGAGGGAAAAATACATGGTATACGCCGGCCTCAATGTCATTGGGTACGGCAACCATCTCATCGCCCGGCAATGGCGGCAACTCCAGAGCGGACTGGTCCATCATTATGCGGCAATAATTGTGGCAGGACTGTTTCTCTTGGCGGTGATTACTCAGCTCATCATGCAGCGATAAAGTAATTTGATGTTAGAAGAACTGGCGTCCACATTTCCCATTCTGACCTGTATTTTGTTTCTCCCCCTCGTCGGAGCCGTCGTGCTGTGGCTGTTCGACGATGAGGATATGGTCCGGACCTCTGCTCTGACGATTGCGTTGGTGGAGTTGGCCCTTTCCGTATTCGTGCTCTTGCGCTTCACTCCCGAATCGGCCGCCATGCAGTTTGCAGAACATGTGGAATGGATTCCCGCCCTCGGGATCAGCTACCACCTCGCAGTCGATGGGATCAGCGTCCTTTTCGTTGGGCTCACGGCATTCCTCACGGTTCTGATCGTTATCTATTCTTGGGATACCGTCCGTCACCAAGTGAAGCTCTACATGATGGCGCTCCTGGCGCTCGAAACGACGACGATGGGGGTCTTCCTCTCTATCGACTTGATCCTCTTCTTCGTCTTCTGGGAGTTGATGCTGATCCCCAGTTACTTTCTGATCAAACTCTGGGGCGGAGGCGCGGAGCGGCATTACGCAGCGTTGAAATATGTGCTCTATACCTTGCTGGGCAGCGTCTTCATGCTGGTCGGCATCGCGCTGTTGGACCTCAACTATCACCAGTGGGCGATGCTGCGTCATATCGAGCCGGCCTATTCGTTCGATTTGTTGGCGTTGCTCTCCGTGCCGATCCCGTTCAGCCAACAGGTTCTGATCTTCTGGCTCCTCTTTCTCGGCTTTGCCTTTAAGGCCCCGCTGTTTCCGTTCCATACCTGGCTCCCGAACGCGCTCCTCGAAGGGCCGATCGGGATGGCGGTGGTGCTGGCAGGATTGAAGCTCGGGACGTTCGGGTTTATCCGCTTTAGTATTCCCCTGCTGCCAGATGCGTCGAAGAGTCAGACGGTCGTCGTGGTGACCATGGTGCTGGGCTTAGCGGCCATTCTCTATGGCGCGATTATGGCGCTGATCCAGTCTGACTTTCGCCGGCTCCTGGCATTCAGCAGCATCAGCCATCTCGGGTTTGTGGTGATCGGTCTGTTTGCCTTGAACTATCAGGGACTCCAAGGCAGCCTGCTGACCATGATCAATTTGGGGTTCAGCACGGCAGGGTTGTTTTTTATCGCGGGCTTTCTCTACTCACGGCAGCAGACGACCGAACTGAGTTCATTCGGCGGTATGGCGAAACTGACCCCCTTACTCGCAAGTTTTTTTCTGCTCATCGGACTGGCGTCAATCGGTTTGCCAGGTACCAATGGATTCGTCGGTGAGTTTCTCATTCTCCTGGGAGCCTTCACGGCCAATTGGCTGTATGGTGGAATCGCGGTCACCGGGGTCATCTTTGGCGCAGCATATTTTCTGTGGTACTACGAGCGGGCCATGTTGGGACCAGTCGGCAAGGCGGTGAAAGATTCCATCAGTGATTTGCACCCCCGCGAGCTGGTGATTGCATCGGCCTTATCGATCATGATTCTGTGGATTGGGCTCTACCCCGCTCCGTTCTTGCGAACGATGAATGGGTCGGTACAGGCGCTGGTCGATCGACTAGAACGGGGGACCGTGGCGGCGGTTGAGTCCAAACAGCCGGTAAAGGTGGATTAATTCGTATGGGTGACTACGCGCTCCTCTACATCCTCTTTGCTCCCTTCGTGGGAGCCATCGCACTGATTTTTGTGTCCAACCGGCAGGCGATGCTCGTGCGTGGGATTGCGGCGGGATCGGCCTTCATCTGCCTTCTCGCCTCGGTCTATCTCTTCTATGCATACGACCATGTGAAGGGCGGCTTCCAATTCGTTCAGAAGTTCGAATGGTCGCGTCAACTGGGTATTTCGCTTCACCTTGGGGTGGACGGCATCGGCACCCCCCTGGTTCTGGCTTCGGGTATTTTGCTGTTCGCAGGAATTTTCGTCTCCTGGCATGTGAAGGACCGGGCGAAAGAATTTTACATCTGGCTGCTCATCCTCGCGGCGGCCACCATCGGCGTGTTTATGTCGCTGGACCTGTTCTTCCTCTACTTCTTCTACGAGATGTCCGTCATCCCCATGTATCTCCTCTTGGGCATGTGGGGAAGCCACACGAAGAAGTACAACGAGATGACGGATCCGGAGGGCCTGAAACAGCGAGATTCAGTCGGGTTTATCTTCAACTTCGGGTCCAACAGCAAAGAATATGCTGCGATGAAGCTGGTGCTCTTCCTCTCGGCTTTTGCCGTCGCAGCGTTCATGGGCATCCTGCTGATCTACAAATATTCGGGGCTGAATACCTTTGATATCCTGGTTCTGCGAGAACATGCCAACTTGATGAACATCCCGGTCCTGGGCACGACGCTGGACAAGATTATTTGGCTGCTTATTTTCTTCGGCTTCGCTTCGATCGCCCCGCTCTGGCCGCTCCACTCCTGGTCGCCTGTGGGCCATGCCGCGGCGCCGGCTGCCACAAGCATGTTGCATGCGGGTGTGCTGATGAAGCTCGGCCATTTCTCCATCATCCGGGTGGCCTTTGAGATTCTGCCAGAAACGACCCGAGAGTTGATGCCCATCGCGGCCGTGCTCTGTATGTTCAGTATCGTGTACGGCGGGTTCGTGGCCTATTATGCCAAAGACACCAAGTATGTCATCGGCTATTCCAGCTCGAGTCACATGGGTTATGTCTTCTTAGGCATGGCAGCCCTGGACTACATCAGTTTGACCGGCGCGGTGATGTACATGTTCGCCCATGCCATGGCCACGGGGATGCTCTTCGCGATGGCCGGATGGGTCTACGATCAGACGCATACTCGTGATATTCCCTCGCTCGGCGGACTCTCGAATCGTATGCCGTTCATCTCCGGCTGTTTCGTGATCGGCTGCATGGCCTCGATTGGCGTCCCCGGCACCATTAACTTCATCGCTGAAGTCATGATCATCGTGGGCAGTTGGAACAAGTATCCGTTTCAGGTCATCGTGGCCGTGGTCGGCATCGTGTTGACCTTAGCCTACTTGTTCAAGATGATGCGCGGGCTCTTCTATGGCCCCATGGACCAGAAGTACAGCCATGCGCATGATGCCGTCTCCGCAGTCGATCGTCTGCCGCTCTTGATTATGATCACTGTCAGTATCGGATTCTTTTTCTTCCCCATGCACCTCTATAACGTGGTGCGATCGGGGGTCGATCCGCTGATTGCCAAGATCACCCGCGTGGTGCCGGTCGCTGCGGAGACGACCGGCTTGAGGCTTGAGGCCAGAGGCGATAACAATACCGCTCTCGCCGATCGTTCAGTGCCCTTCGCCAGCGCCCCTGTGAGCGGAGGCCGGCCATGAACTTTTCGCTGACGATGTCTCCCTCCGATCTATTGTTGCTGCTGCCGGAAATCCTGCTCACGGTCTGGTTGTGCGGCATTCTGATCGTCGATTTCTCGTTTCCCCGGCTGCCCAACGAACAGTTGGCCTATCTGAGCGTCGCGGGCCTCGCTGCCACGCTCGGCTGCCTGATCTGGTTCGATGTGACGGGTGTCGCCGGGACGCTCTTTGCCAATATGTTTGTCCTCGACCGGATGGCCTTATTCTTCAAGATGTTCATCGTCGGGTCGACGATCCTCGTGATCCTGGCTTCCGTCGATTACATCCATCGATTCAGGTTTTTCCGCGGAGAGTATTATTTCCTGATTGTGATGTCGGCGCTCGGCATGATGTTCATGGCCTCCGCCAACGACTTGTTGTCGGTGTTCGTCACGTTGGAGTTTTCCACCTTCGGCTTCTACGTCTTGGTCGCCTACCTCCGTGAGGATATGGCCTCGAACGAAGCGGGCATCAAGTTTTTCATCCTGGGTGTCTTCGCCGCAGGCCTCCTCGCCTATGGCATTAGCTTGGTCTATGGAGAAACTGGCAAGCTGGTGTTTTCCGATATGAAATCGGCGCAGGCGACACCGGGGCTGGCGATCGGCTTCCTGCTGATCTTCGGTGCATTAGGGTTCAAAATTGGCGCAGTGCCGTTTCACTCGTGGATTCCTGACACCTATCATGGGTCGCCAACACCGGTGACGGCCTACCTTTCAATCGCCCCGAAGGGGGCGGCTTTTGCCATCCTCCTCAGGATGTTCTTCGTCGCCTTGGCGACGTTTAAGCCGATCTGGGTCTTGCTGCTCGTTGCCGCATCCGTCATGTCCATGACCTACGGTAATATCGTGGCGATCGCCCAGAAGAACATGAAACGGCTCTTGGCCTATTCCGGTATCGCCCAGATCGGCAATGTGCTGATCGGTCTGGCGGCCGGCACCAAGATGGGGAACGACGCGATTCTGTTCTATCTGTTGACGTATCTCTTTGCCAATCTCGGGGCCTTCGCCATTATCATCGCCGTCAGTGAAGCAATCGGGAGCGAAGAGATCGACGATTACAGCGGGCTCGGGCGGCGTTCGCCCTTTCTTGCCTTTTCGATGCTCATTTTCCTCTTGTCTCTGGCTGGTGTGCCTCCATTGGCCGGCTTCATCGGCAAGATCTACATTTTTGTGGCGGCCATGAAAGAAGGGCTCTACGTGCTCATCACGGTGGGCCTGATTAACATCGTGATCTCGATGTATTACTACCTGATCGTGGTGAAGAAGATGTATATCAGCGAGCCCCATGACCCCTCTCCCATTACGGTGTCCGGTCCAATCAAAGCCGTGTTGTATGTCTGTCTCGCCGGCACCCTTGTGATCGGTATTTATCCGCAACCCTTCGCCGATTGGGTCGTTTCGGCTACGATGATGTTCTCCGGCTTAGCGGATCCAGCCGTCTCCCTTCCCGTTCCCCCTGCCGTCACTCCCGTCGGTGGGTAAACCCATACGAGTCGGTTCCGCGCAGCGTTCGGCGAGAAGTCTGCTACAATATTTTTTGCAGGGTCTTCCGGCTCAGAGTATAGTGGCCATAGTAATTCCTCGCATTCACACGTCTGCAGACGCTTGAGCCATGGCTTTCGTCGCACCACAATCTCCGGTCATGCCCATCACGCCTGAACCGGCTCCCGGCACCAGCCAGGCGCCGACTCCCAAGAATGGCCGACTCATGGAATGGTTGACCCATTGGTCGATCGAGCGGCGCGTCCTCGCAGGTTTTGGGCTTGTCTTTGCCGGCATTGTGGTGATCAGCGCCATTTCCTATCGCAACACCTCCGTGTTGATTGAGAATAGCCGGCTTGACAGCAAGAGCCATGAGTTAGTGCAGTTGCTCGAATCGGTGAGCGAAGCCCTCGACGCGACTGAACGAGGGCATCGGCGCTACTTGGTAACCGGGGAAGAATCCTATTTGAAGTTCTACCGCAGCACCGTCGAGCAGATGCCGGAATACCTTCGGTATCTCAGGGGTCTGACGAACGAGTGGCCCGAACAGCAGTCCCGGGTGGCGACGCTCGAAGCCCTCATCGACCGCCAATTGGATGCGGAGGCGCGCGCCATTACCAGACGAGAGAAAGATGGCTATGAAGCGGTTCGCCACCTCGCCCTCTCCGGTGCGGCAAAGAACGAGCTTGAGCGGATTCACTCTGTGATGACTGAGCTTGACGGGGCCGAGCAGCGAGCCCTTCAGGCCCGAGTCCGTCAGTCCGCCGGAAGCACGAGAAATACGATTGCCTTGCTCGGACTGGGCGCGCTCCTGCAGCTCGTGCTCTTGGCCTCCGTCTACTTTCTCATCCATCACGACGTCACCGAGCGCCGCCGCGTCGCTGCGGAGCTGGAAAACAGGGGCGAATTGCTGCAGGCCGCCAATAAAGAGTTGGAAGCGTTCAGCTATTCTGTGTCGCATGACCTGCGTGCCCCACTCCGTCATATCGACGGGTATGCGGCCCTCTTGTCGAAGGCAGCCGGTGAGGCGCTCAATGACAAAGCGCGCCGGTATCTCCAGACCATTTCAGATTCCGCCAAACAGATGGGGCAGCTCATTGACGATTTGCTGGTGTTTTCCCGTATGGGCCGGCAAGACATGCTGCGCACCACGGTCAATTTGGACCAGCTCGTCAAGACGGTCCTCCATGATTTGCATCTTGACTTGCAAGGCCGGACAATCTCCTGGACAATGAGCCCATTGCCGCTCGTGTTAGGCGATCCGGCGATGCTTCGCCAAGTGTTCGTGAATCTCATCACCAACGCCTTGAAATTCACCGCCACCAGGCCTGAGGCGAAGATCGAGATCGGCGCCACGAAACGAAATCCGAGCGAGGTCGAGATCTTTGTGCGAGACAATGGGGTGGGATTCGACATGCAGTATGTGAATAAGCTGTTCGGGGTGTTTCAGCGTCTCCATCGGAGCGATGAGTTTGAAGGGACCGGCATCGGGCTCGCAAATGTGCGTCGGATCATTCATCGGCATGGTGGGCGGACGTGGGCCGAAGGGGCGCTCGATCAAGGCGCGACCTTCTACTTTTCCCTTCCAGTCGCGAGGTCTCTCAAATGACCACGGTCAAACCAATCTTGCTGGCGGAAGATAACCCTCGCGACGCCGAGTTGGCGCTTGCCGCCATGGAGGAGCATCACATCGCCGATAAGGTGGTGGTCTGCCATGATGGGGCTGAAGTCCTCGACTACCTCTATTGCCGCGGGGCCTTTGCCTCCAGAGAGCCGGGCAATCCCGTGGTCGTGTTCCTCGACCTCAAAATGCCGAAAGTCGACGGACTCGAAGTGTTACGAACGATCAAGAGCGATGTGACTCTCAAACCGATTCCGGTCGTCATGCTCACGTCCTCGCGAGAGGAGTGCGATTTGGCGCAAAGTTATGCGCTGGGCGCCAATGCCTATGTGGTGAAGCCGGTTGAGTTTCACCAGTTCATCACGGCCGTGAAAGAACTCAGTGTGTTTTGGGGCATCATCAACGAACCACCCCCGGACAGCTCCGCGTCGACCAACTAGCTGCCCTGTAAAGGACTTGTGAAAACCCCTCTCCGTCTGCTCCAACTTGAAGACAATCCGGTTGACGCCGAATTGATTACGGCCACCTTGATCGAGGGCGGAATTCCCTGTCAGTCGCAACTGGTCGACACGCGTCAGGCTTTTCTGGCAGCCTTGAAGGCCGGCCGGATCGACCTCATCCTCGCGGACTATTCCATCCCGGGTTTCGATGGCATGGCAGCCCTCGCGTTAGCCCGTCAGCATTGCCCCGAGGTGCCGTTTCTCTTCGTCTCGGCGACCATTGGAGAGGAGCTGGCGATCGACGCCATGCATCAAGGCGCGACAGACTATGTCCTCAAGCAACGGCTCGGACGATTGGTGCCATCGATTCAGCGCGCATTGCGCGAACTCGACGATCGAGCCGAACGGAAACGGGCTGAAGAGGCCCTGCGGCAGAGCGAGAAACAGTTTCGGCAGTCCCAGAAGATGGAAGCGGTGGGGCGGTTGGCCGGAGGGATCGCGCATGACTTCAATAATCTCCTGACCGTTATCTTGGGCTACAGCCAAGTCATCTCGACAGAGCTGGGCCCCCAGCATCCTCTTCGGGGAAAGGTCGATGAAACCTTAAAGGCCGGCGAACGGGCTGCGACGTTGATCCGTCAGTTGCTCGCGTTCAGCCGCAAACAATCGCTTGATCCAAAAGTGTTGTCGCTTAACACCGCCGTCACAAGTTTGGTCAGTCTGCTGGGCCGCCTGATCGGCACCAATATCAAACTGGTGACCACGCTCGACCCCACGAATGGACGGCTGTGCGCCGACCAAGCGCAGCTTGAGCAGGTCCTGGTCAATCTTGTCGTCAACGCGAGAGACGCCATGCCGAATGGCGGGACGCTGACGATTGAAACAGCCCAGGTTGAACTCACGCGCAGTCCGGTCTATCACCTGACCCTGTTACCTCCAGGGCCCTACGTCCGATTGGCCGTGACAGATACCGGCTGCGGTATGGACCGCAAGACACAATCCCATATCTTTGAGCCCTTCTTCACGACGAAGGGGGAGGGGAAGGGGAGCGGTCTGGGTCTCTCCACGGTATTTGGCATTGTCACCCAATGCGGCGGTGCCATCGATGTCACCAGCCGAGTGGGGCATGGCACGCGCTTCGATCTCTACTTCCCGAACGTCGAGTCCGATCTCTTCATCCCTCCGGCGATCCAATCATCAGGACAGCCACAGCGAGGTACGGAAACGATTCTTGTGGTGGAAGATGAGCCGAGCGTCCGTACGCTCGTACGAGACGAACTGCGGAAGCTGGGGTACCGTGTCATCGAAGCCAAGAGCGGAATTGAGGCCTGCCTACTGGCGACACAACAAGCAGGATCGTTACAACTCTTGCTGACCGATGTCGTCATGCCCGGTATGGGTGGACGGGAGCTGGCGCAGCATCTCTCCGCCATCAAGCCGGATTTGCGAACGCTGTTTATGTCGGGGTATATGGATGACGTCGGTATTATGGTCGGACAAGAAGAAGGCACGAGCAGCTTCCTGCAAAAGCCCTTCACGCCTGAGGTCCTGGCTCGCGCAGTCCGTGACTTACTGGATCTTCAGACCTCATCCGATAAGACTGCCACCCCCTCCTCAACATCTCTGCCGACCCCGCACTGACAATGCGAGAGCCGCGTGCAGCCGGCACCTCGCTCCCTCGACGGAATTGACGCTCGATAGCTGCGCTCTCTATACTCGATTCTGAGACATGATGGCACAGGACTCTCGTATCTATTTGCCTCTCCCTCCCACCCTTGTCACCCCGTTTCTTCTGGGGCTCCTCTTTCTTATGCTCAGCGGCCAGTCGATTGCCATGGCACAAGAGCTTTCGGGGGATCGATTGGGAGACGGTTTATCCATCTCCGTCTGGAATCCGCAGGCGCAATGCCCAGACGTGGCCCCGTTGATCGCCGTCGACATCGACCCAGATCGGTATCGCTTTACCGTCCATTACTATCAGCATGAGGGCTTTTCGGACCCGCCCGATATTCGCCAATGGCAAGAACGTACCGGTCACGACCTGGTCTTTAATGCGGGGCTGTTCCGTGAGAATTATGCGTACCTGGGTCTCCTCTATGGGAGCGGACGTTCGATGGGGAGCAAGCGGCATGCAACCTGGCTGGGACTGTTTGCGGCAGAACCGGCTGAGGCTGGTTCACGCCGCGCACGGATCTTGGACTTAACTTTTGACGCATTTGACGAACAGCATGTTCCCTATCGAGAAGTGGCGCAATCCCTGATGTTGTTGGACCGGACAGGAAAAGTCCGCGTGCGGCAAACCGGAAAACGCGCCCATCAGACCCTCGTGGCAGAACAAGGCAATGGGCATCTGCTCATCCTCAAGACCACGGAAGTGGTGTCGCTCCATGCCCTTGGAGACTGTCTTCGGGATGCCTTTCCTTCCCTGCGCCAGGTCATGGCCATGGATGGAGGGTCCTCTTCCGATGTCGCCGTCAGTCCGCCGCTTCGACAGGCCACGATGGCGACGGCAGGCTTTCACAGTTGGATACCGTTGCTAGAAGGCAGCACGGCAATCCACATTGGGCTTCCGGCCGTGATCGGGATCAGTCCGCGCCGCGACCAACCGGCCGCCAAGACCCGGTAGAACGGATGAGATCGTGGAGAGATACAACGGACTGGCAGGCTGCAGAGAAACCATTCAGATATTGAGGAGACTCGACGATCTGCACTTCTTGGACATGAGGAACATGTCCATGCAGGATGCTCAAAAAGACCGTCCAGCAAGGCCGCAACGAGCGAAGAGGCGAGGCGTACCCTTGTGGTACGTTGAGCCTTTGAGCGAAGCGAGAACGATGCTGGCGGACTTTTTCAGCATCCTGCTAGCGGGATCCCGACTCAACCGGATAGCCTGCCTCAAGCCAGGCGTTCATGCTGCCGGTGACGTTATAGACATGGCGGTAGCCCAAGTCTGCCAACGTTTCTGCGGCAATATTGCTGCGATGGCCGGATTGGCAATAGACCACTAGATGGTCTTCCACCTGGGCTCCGATTTCCCGGTGGCGCGCCTTGATTTCTCTGAAGTCGATGTTCAGATCGGTTCCGGGAATAAATCCGGCCGCATGTTCTTCTAAGGACCGGACATCGATCAAGATAAATCCCTTCTGGCTTAGTGAGGGTCCTTTGGACAATCCGGCGCGCAATTGCTGCACGGTGAGCAAATAGGAATGGTCGGCCGACACGTCACCGATCGTGACGATCGTCAGGAGCAACAGACTGGCGAGGGTGATGAGTATACGCATGGTCATGGCGGGCCTCCTTGCCGTAAACAGGGTAGAGAATCGTTTCACCGAGTTCATTCCCATGAATATGATAGGGACCGCATGAAGATTTGGTCAAGCCTCGCACTCCTCATGGTTCTCCTCCTGCTCGGCTGCGCCGAAGGCGCCAAACTGGTTCAGGAACGGGAAGGTGGAGGGGTTGTTTCCTATCCCTTCAAAGGGGAGCAGGGATCGATGCTGTCATCGTTTCGCAAAGATGCGCTGGCCCTGATGAAAGAAAAATGCGGCGGCCT
The DNA here is from genome assembly GCA_009885705.1 of Nitrospira sp. Lineage (GTDB taxonomy): Bacteria > Nitrospirota > Nitrospiria > Nitrospirales > Nitrospiraceae > Palsa-1315. The sequence continues at coordinate 20,941 of VFKF01000286.1, forward strand.
CTATACCATTGTGCGTGAGGGCGAAACGAAGGGCCGATCTCGCATGGCCAGCCCGGTTGAAGGCGCGCAGGAAATTCTACGGGAGCGCCGGTGGGGTATCGAGTTTCAGTGTAAATAGGAGGCGCTTCGTTACGAGGGAGTTGGTCGCGCACTCGTCAAGTCGTCAATGGTTAAGAGGCTCAGGAGTGTCAGCCCTTCAGCTTCGACCTTCTGTCTTCCATCCTGTTCCTTCCGATCGACGATCACCAAAGCATGTGTCACCACCAGACCTGCGCCTCTGGCAGCAGCGACTGCTTTGAGAAGCGATCCCCCGCTGGTGAGCACATCGTCCACGATCACGGCTCGATCCCCTGGCTGAAACGACCCTTCGATGAGTTTCCCGAGCCCGTGATCCTTCGCTTGTTTTCGTACCACGAAGGTCCGCCACGTCCGCGCGGGCTGGGCCGAAAAAGCAAAATCCGAGATGCTGGTTGCAATGGAGATCGCTCCGATTTCCAGTCCGCCAAGGCAATCAAGTTCGACCGGCCTCAATGCCTCATAGGCCAGGCTTGCCACGAGACGGCGTGAGCCTGGATGGGCCATCAAAGACCGGCAATCGACGTAGAAAGGGCTCTTCAAGCCGGACGCGAGGGTGAACCCGGTTCCAGGATTCCATTTAAACGACTGTGTGTCGTGAAATGCCCTGGCCAGTTGTTGCTTGTGAGTCTCGATTGCCATCGTGTCTCCTAGAAAGTAAGGTCGTCGTCGGCATTCTACACTGCTCGCGGGCGGATCGCATCTGACTATTCGTGGAGCCTCTCGCCGAGACAGATATCCGATCGGGGCAGGGATTATCAACTCCCTGGCCGATTTAACCGCTCTCTGTTTTCGGCTTGAGATCGGATGCTGCTCCCAGCCACAAGAGCCCTGGAAGTAGAATTGCCCAAAGAACTGTTAAGACCAGAAGGCCGTCAACAAGGTCTCCTCTCACGCGTAAGGCTCCTACCGCATGACCGCCGTAATAACTGAGAGGACCGAAGATTCCTCCCGCGACCGCTGCGGCTGCATAACGTCCCTCCAGCCAGCCGAGGGAAGATTTCAGCGTCGTCGCAAAGGCCATCCAGAGCGCGGTCAGCCAGGGGGGCAGATCAAACCGGCGTCCAGGCCGTCTCGATACTGGAGCACTCCCACAAAACCCAGCATGCTATCGACAAACGTTCCGAGCAGGCCGATGAACAGGATCAGGCGAACGGCCTGCTGCCAGACCGGCACGGTCGCAATGTGCCCCGTCAAGAGAAGCAGGACTGCGAGAGGGCCCAGCCAGGGGTGATCGTGCGCGGCCCCAAGGACGCAGGCGAACCACGCAGCTTGACATCCAAGACATTCCAGATTCGGCTCAGCATTCGACGGAGGTGGCGCGCCACCCAGGCTTTGCAAACAGGAGATGTACATCGCTGATGGAGCGCTCGAGGAATCCACCTTCACAGTAGCAAAGATAGAAATTCCAGAGGCGGAGAAACTCCGGTTGATAGCCCAGCGCTAAGATCTGTGAACCTCTCTCGGACAGATTGTGCCGCCACGCGCGCAGAGTGAAGGGATAGTGGGTCCCGATGTCTTCCAACTGCACGAGGCTGAGACCACCGCCTGTTGCAGAGGCTTGAGTCAATGCGGCGACCGACGGGATGCAGCTTCCTGGAAACATGAAGTGCTGAATGAAATCGACGGACCGCTTGGCCTGTTCGTAAATGCCTTCGTCGATCGTGATGCCTTGAATCAACATCAGCCCGTTGGGTTTCAGCATCCGGCTGCAGACGGCAAAAAATGCCTCGAAGAATTGATAACCCACCGCTTCGATCATTTCGATCGAGACCAGTTTATCGAATTGCTGGGCCAGCTGAGGCAGATCGCGGTAATCCTTCAGAATCACCGTGACACGATCGGTCAGTCCTGCTTCTTCTACCCGTTGAACCGCGACCGTATATTGCTGCTGCGAGATCGTCGTGGTGGTCACGCGGCACCCGTACTGTGAGGCGGCATGGATGGCAAAGCCGCCCCAGCCGGTGCCGATTTCCAGCAGATGGTCGCTCGGCAACAACTGCAGTTTTCTGCAGATCCGTTCGTTTTTGGCCAGCGAAGCCTCTGCCAGGGTCGCATCCGGTCGTTCGAAATAGGCACAGGAATACATCATCGTTTCATCGAGCATGAGGCGGAAAAACTCGTTTCCCAGATCGTAATGGGCCGCGATGTTTTTCTTGCTGCCTGCTTTCGTGTTGCGATTGAGCCAGTGGATGGCCTTGAGCAGAGGCTTGGTCAACTTTGCCAGCCCTCCCTCCATGCCTGCCAATAGTTCGCGGTTCTGGACGAAGATCCTCACCAATGTTGTCAGGTTGTCGCAGGTCCAGAGGCCCCATCGGAACGCATCGGCGGCACCGATCGTCCCGCCCAATGCAAGATCGGCATAGGTATGGGCATCGTGGACCGTAATCGTGGCGTGAAGCGGACAGGCTGCGGTCACGTCCCCAAATGTATGCCGTTGATGGCCTTCGACGATGGTAATCGCACCATGGCGGAGAGGTTGTAGCCGGAAGAACACCGCTCGTCTGGCGAGGCGATAGAGCCACGCCAGGGCGCGGGGAGGAGATGCTGTCCGGGCCAGGGGAGACTCAATGGTCAAATCGGATGGAATGGTGGTGTGGTTCATGGGTGTGATTGATCCGTCGCCATTGGCGACGCCTCCTTCTCTTTCTTCGGATGTGAAAGAAACGGAACTCCTTTGAGCCACAGCTTCAGCGCTTGCCAATGGATGGCTCCGATGACTTGTGCCGTCATCAGGGGATATTGCACGAGTACCTGCGCGAGTGAGGAGCTGGAGATTTCCTTTCGCTTCAGCACCATCGTTGCGTCGAAAAACGGTTGGCCGTCACGAAGATTTTCCATATGGATGGCCAGTTGGGTTGTCGGATTTGAAAATTTCCAATCGTAGACCGCGTTCATGTCGATGAACGGAGAGATGTGAAACACTTTGTTCAGGCGGTACCGCTTGCGCGTCCCCACAGCCAGGTTGTCGTTTGGCCCCAATACGTAACAATGTCTCTCACCCCAGGGCGTATTCGTGATCTCTGCGACAATGGACTCAACGTGATCGCCTGACGAGTCGTAGCAAAAATAGAAGCTGACCGGATTGAAGACATACCCGAAGTACCGGAGATGGGTGAGCAGCCTGATGGGACCGGTTGGCCGCCGACCCGTATGTTGTTGCACCAACTCGCGCACCGCGTGATCCAACGGAATAGCCGGATCGCCGAAGTGATCCCTGCGCTTGAACGCCGCCAAGCCGCTCCGATCGACAGACCAGAGCCAGTGCGGTCTGAACACCGTCGGCAGTTCGTCCAAATCCAGATACATCATGAAGAGCCGGTAGGTGAAGGCATGCGGCACCGGACTGAAGCGGCGGTGTCGAACGTTTCCGATGTAGATACAACTCTTCATGACGACAGATCCTTGCCGAATGGCGTGCAGACGGCCAACGCACTCTTCACCCCATCTTCGTGGAATCCATAGCCCCAGTAGGCGCCGCAGTAGGAGGTTCGATTGATCCCGCTGATCGTGCCATGCTGCTTCTGCGCCGCAACCGCAACCGGCGAATAGACCGGATGGTGATAGGTGATACGGCGAAGGATCTTGGCCGGATCGATGGCCCGCGTATGGTTCAAGGTTACGCAGAACTCGTGAGAGGCCGACAGGCACTGGAGCCGATTCATGTGATAGGTCACCACCGCACGATCCGGTTGCGTGGGCAGGAGGTGATAGTTCCAGGCAGCCCAGGCCAGTTTCCTGCGGGGCAGGAGCGACGCATCGGTATGCAGCACTGCTTCATTCTCTTGATAGCGGATCGCGCCCAGGATGTCTTGTTCACTCGGTGATGGGTCGGCCAGCATCGCGAGCGCCTGATTGCTGTGCGCGGCAATGATCACGTGATCGAACCGGAGCGCCCGGCAGTCTTGACCGGTGAAACGGGCACGGACCTCCACGAAGTCCGGATAGCGGCTGATCGAGTCGACCGGCGACTTCAGATGGATGCGATCCCGAAACGGCGCAACCAATTTTTCAGCGTAACGTCGTGATCCTCCCTGAACCACGCGCCATGTCGGACGGTGTTCGACGGACAACATGCCGTGGTTCTTGAAGAACTGCACCAGGTAACGGGCCGGAAGTCTCAAGATGGTGGCATGATCCGCAGACCAAATGGCCGCTCCCATCGGTACAATGTAGTGATCGATAAAGGCACTCGAATAGCGGTGCGCGGCAAGGTACGAACCGAGCGAGGGGCCTGGCTCCAATTGCGTGAGCAGCTCCGGCGATTCTCGATTAAAGCGAAGGATATCCCGGATCATGCGATAGAACGATGGGCGCAACAGATTGCGGCGTTGCGCGAACAGCGTATTCAGATTCGTTCCGTTATACTCCAGGCCAGTGCGCTCGCATGTCACGCTGAAACTCATGTCGCTCGCCTGCGATTCGACGCCGAGCTTCTTCAGGAGTGCAATGAAATTCGAGTAGGTCCAGTCGTTGAAGACGATGAATCCCGTGTCGATCGCATAGGTCCGCCCATCCATTTCCACATCGATCGTATTGGTATGGCCGCCGATATAATCAGCGGCCTCGAAGACGGTGATCTCGTGATCCCGGTGAAGCAGATAGGCTGCGACCATTCCCGAGATGCCTGTGCCGACAATCGCGATTTTCATACGGTCTTCAGCGCCTCGTTGATCGAATCCTGACCAAGATTGATTGCAAAAGAGGTCGTCATAGCAGCGACACCCGGTATGATTCCCTCGCGCTGGCGATGAGCGATACCCCGGTCCCCACTCCGGGCTGGTCTGTCAACACATTGCGATCACCGTGTCCCGTTTTTCCCCAGGGCACACTAGTTCCACTGTTGTGGCACCTTCCGGACTTTGGAGACCTCGTAGCCTTCCTCGGTGATGAGCTGCAGGAACCGCTGGTAATCAGCTTCGGAAATCTGCGGTGTTCGCGCCATCAGCCAGACGTAATCACGATGTATCCTGCCGATGATGGTCTGGTCGTAGGCATCGTTCACGGAGATGATGCGATAGTCGGACTTGATCGGCCAGATGAATTGCATACCCCAGACAGCATTCGATTGCCTGTCGATGATATAGCCGGTCGGATGATAGGTCTTGTGCTCCCCCTCAAAGCCGCCCTCGCGGAAGCTGAAGGTCGTGGCCACAGTACCATCCTCGGCCAAGCGATAGGACTCCATGGCGTTGTAGGCGTTCGTCTCGATAAAGGTAGGAATATTGGCGATGACGTACCAGTCCCCCATGAACCGCTCCAAGTCCACGGCCTTCGCGGTGCCAATAGGTGGAGGGCTGCTGCAGGCTGCGAGTGCGAGCAGCATAACGGGCATGAAGAATGATGGCCTCACAGATGACATGGGGTCCTCACTGGAGCATATAGCGAAGGGTATCGCCCTTCTTCGTGGTGGATTGCAGCGCGACCCATCGGCCGTCCACGGTGTACCAGAGATCGACCGCGAACTTGTCCGTGACGATCCGGCGGTGCGTGGTTCGCGTGGGAACCCCCCGCACGGGGATCGTCTCTTCACCCATCGCAAGAATAGACACCGGCTGA